>BFBT01000003.1 GCA_003112755.1 Lawsonibacter asaccharolyticus
CCGCTTGGCCCGGCTGATACTGCCGTCCTTGGTCCAGGGCTCCGGATGGTGACCATCACCGCGAGGGCAGGTCCATGCCGCTCATGACCAGGAACTCCAGGGTGTTGTCCAGCATGGCCGAGTCGGACCCGGCCCCGTTGACCACAGGGTAGATCTTGTCCAGGGCGTCGTCGATCACCGGGTTGGACATGGTCTCCTCCCGGGCCAGCATCCGGTCTGCGTTGCCCCGGATGGTGTTGATCTCGCCGTTGTGGAGGATCAGGCGGTTAGGGTGGGCCCGCTCCCAGGAGGATTGGTGTGGTGGAGAAGCGGGAGTGAACGCATGCGATGGCGCTGTGGTAGTCCCGACTCTGCAGGTCCAGGTAGAACTTCCGCAGTTCCCCCACCAGGAACATCCCCTTATATACCACTGTCCGGCTGGACAGGGAGGGGACATAGGTGTTGTCGTTGGACTGCTCAAAGACTCGGCGGGCCACATACAGCCTGCGGTCGAACTCCAGTCCCCGGGCCGCATCCCCCGGCCGCTTCACGAAGGCCTGCTGGATGTTGGGCATCTTGGACAGTGCCTTCTGGCCCAGCACCTCTGGGCAGACAGGCACCTTCCGCCAGCCCAGAAATTCCATGCCTTCCTTGGCCACAATGACCTCGAACATCTTCTTAGCCTGATTGCGCCTGAGAGTGTCCTGGGGAAAGAAAAACATACCTACGCCATAGTCCCGCGCCTCCCCCAGCTGGATGCCGCACTCCGTGGCCGCCTTCTGAAAAAACTGGGAGATCTGGAGGAGGATGCCCACGCCGTCACCCGTCTTTCCCTCAGCGTCCTTTCCCGCTCGATGCTCCAGCTTCTCCACGATTTTCAGCGCACTGTCCACCGTCTCATAGCTCTGGCGGCCCTTGATGTCCACCACGGCTCCGATGCCGCAGGCATCGTGCTCAAACGCCGGGTCATACAAGCCGCGCTGCTGATAGCCTTCTCTGTTCATCTCGATTTCTCCTTTCCAGGTCAGCTTACAAAAATACGGCAGTCAAACTCCCGGACTGCCGCCGAGACTGCGCTGTCTCTCCCATACGCACATAGCCGTCTTTCACCGCAGGGCTCCCGTCCCAAGCCTAGTCATTTTGCAGGAACTTCACATCCTTCTTTCAAGTTTAGGCATCTCGAAATTATGTCTCTATCAGAGACATAAGGCCCTCTGTTTTCAGCTATGGGCGAAAGTATAGTACACTACTTCGTGAAAGTCATATTTTTTGAAATTATATTTATATTATTGCAAATATATGGCCATTCTCAGGAGCACCCTCCTATTTTATGCAATTTTTATATTCAACTTTTTCTTTTCTATTTTTTGAAAACGCTTCCCTCTCCTTCTGACTCTGGCACGCAAAAAATTTGTTGAACTTGGAAAAGAGGGTCTGCCCTGTCTCCCTGCATTTTGATTGGCTCCCACAAACTTTTTTCCTGCATCTTGACAGGAGAAAACCGGAGGTATAAACTCACACTCAAGCAAAGGCGCTGTCGGGATCAGACCCGGCGGCGCCTGCTTCTTTTGCTGCAGCAGAGGAACCAAAATCAAACGCACAAGGGCGTGCGGGACGGCGAAGGTGCCGGACCGCACGCCCTTGTGTAAAAAGGAGCGAGAGAAGATGGATTTATCGGTATGGTATCTCATGGGCGCAATCCTGGTCTTTTTCATGCAGTGCGGATTCGCAATGGTGAAACAGGATTTACCCGGGCAAAAAACGCAGGCAACATCATCATGAAGAACCTAATGGATTTCTGCATCGGAACGGTGGTCTTCATCCTGCTGGGCTACGGCATCATGAACAGTGAGAACTATTTCTTCGGCCTGATCGGCATGCCGGAGTATCAGATGTTTACGAACTTCTATGCCTTCGGCTGGTCTAACTTCTTTTTCCATCTGGTGTTCTGCGCCACAGCGGCCACCATCGTCTCCGGCGCCATGGCGGAGCGCACCAAATTCCTGGCCTACTGCGTGTACTCCGGCGTCATCAGCGCGGTGGTCTACCCATCGAGGCCGGGTGGGTCTGGAACAGCCAGGGCTGGCTGGTCCAGTTCGGCTACGTGGACTTCGCCGGCTCCTCTGTGATCCACATGGTGGGCGGACTGGCTGCCCTTATCGGCGCGTGGATGCTGGGCCCCCGGATCGGTAAGTACACCCGGGAAAAGGACGGCCGCATCCAGGTCAACGCCATCCCCGGGCACTCCCTGACCATGGGCGCGCTGGGGTGCTTCATCCTCTGGTTCTGCTGGTACGGCTTCAACGGCGCCGCCGCCGCAGATGCCGCCCAGCTAGCCCAGATCCTGGGCAACACCACCCTTGCCCCCGCCGTGGCCACCTTCACCTGCATGGTCTTCACCTGGGTGCGCAGCGGCAAGCCGGACGTCTCCATGTGTCTGAACGCCTCTCTGGCTGGCCTGGTGGGCATCACCGCCCCCTGTGCCACGGTAGACGCCTTGGGCGCGATCCTCATCGGCGCAGTCGATGGCATCCTGGTGGTGCTGGTGGTGGAGCTGCTGGACTTCAAGCTCCATGTGGACGACCCGGTGGGTGCTGTAGCGGTCCACTGTGCCAACGGCATCTGGGGCACCCTGGCGGACGGCCTGTTCAACACCTCCAGCGGGCTGCTCTACGGCGGCGGTCTCTACCACCTGGGGGTGCAGTGCATGGGTGTAGCTGCCATCGCCGCCTATGCCTCTGTATCCATGTTCCTGGTGTTCAAGTTCATCGACAAGACCATCGGTCTGCGGGTATCCGCCGAGGATGAGATCATCGGCCTGGACATCACAGAGCACGCCCTGGCCTCCGCCTACGCCGACTTCCGCCCCGCAGCCCCCAGCGCCCTAGGCGGAGAAGGGGCCGGCGGACCGGTGGACCTCTCCGGACTTGTGCCGGCCGCGCTGGAATCCCGGCCTGCGCCTGACCCCTCCGGCCGGAAGCTGACCAAGGTGACCATCATCTGTCGGGAGGAGCGCTTCTCCATCCTGAAGGACACCATGGCGGCCATCGGCGTCACCGGCATGACGGTGAGCAACGTGATGGGGTGCGGCACCCAGCTGGGCAAGGTGGGGCAGTACAGGGGCGTCAAAATGAGCATGAACCTGCTTCCTAAGATTCAGGTGGACATCGTGGTGTCCAGGGTGGACCCCGCCCTGGGTGGTGGCTGCGGCGGAAAAAGCCCTCCGCACTGGCAATCAGGGGGACGGAAAGATCTTCCTGTACAACGTAGAAAACGTGGTCAAGGTCCGGACCGGTGAGACGGACTACGATGCCCTCCAGGACGACAACTGAACGGCTCCTCCCCGCCGGAGCAGGCACCGCTATTCTCATAGGGCGGCTTCCAGCGGCTCCCTCTCAAGCCGGCTGATCCGCTGATCAGCATAAAAGAGCCGTTCCCCTATCTCAGGGGACGGCTCTTTTTATCATACAAGGAAACGGGCAGGGTGGCCCCCTCCGCTCTCACAGCCGGCTGAAGAGGTACTGCCGCTCCCCCTTCGCCGTCCACGCTGTGGGCCCGGACCTGGAATACCTTCTCCAGCACGCCGGAGGCGTAGATCTCCTCCGGCGCACCCACCCGCCGCAGCTGTCCCTCCTCCAGCACCGCCACCCGTGTGCGCAGCTCAGGGCCAGGTTCAGGTCATGGAGGACCATGACCACCGCTTTTCCCTCCTCCGCCAACGTCCGGGCGGTCTCCGCCAGCTCCAGCTGGTGGGCGATATCCAGAAAGGTGGTGGGCTCGTCCAGCAGCAGCACCGGGGTGTCCTGGGCCAGCGCCATGGCCAGATAAACCTTCTGTCTCTGTCCACCGGAGAGGTGGGCCATGGGCACCCCCTCCAGCCCGGCCACACCGGTGCGCTCCATGGCTTGGTGGGCCGCCTCCCGGTCCTCCCTGGAGTAGCGGCGGGGATAGCCCAGATAGGGGAAGCGCCCGTGGAGGACCAGGCTCCCCGCCGTGATGCCGGGCAGCGGCCGGCTCTGGGGAAGCAGCGCCGCCAACCGGGCAAACTGCTTGGCGGAGAGCCGGGACACGTCCTGCCCCTCTATCCTTACCTCTCCCCGTTCCGGTGCCATCAGCCGGGCCGCCACCCGCAGGAGAGTGGATTTTCCACAGCCATTAGGCCCGGCCAGGACGGTGACCTTCCCCGGCTCAAAGACCAGGGATACGTCCCTCAGTACCGGCGGGCCGCCGTAGCCCGCCGTGATATGGCATAGCTCCATCATGTCCGCCGCCCTCCCCTCTGCCGGAACAGCAGCCACAGAAAGAAGGGGCCGCCCATCAGGGAGAGCAGGATGCCCACTGGCAGCTCAAAGGGGACGAACAGCACCCGGGCCGCCAGGTCACACACTGTCACCAGCGCCGCCCCCAGGAACAGGGAGGCAACCAGCAGTACTTGTGTTCCCCCCTACCAGGAAGCGGGCCGCGTGGGCACCAGCAGGCCCACGAAGCCCACCAGCCCGGCAAAGCTCACCGCCGCGCCGCACAGCACCGCCGCCAGGGTAAGCAGGAGGTTCCGGGCCGCCCGGGCAGACAGCCCCAGGGACTGGGCCACTCATCCCCCAGGGTGAGCAGGTCCAGCTCAGCTCATGGCAAAGGGCCCCGCCCCGGCCAGGAGGGAGAGCAGGCCGGCACCTTCAGGCGGCCACTGTCACCCCAGACAGCCGGCCCACCATAAAGCTGCCTGCCCCCAGGGCGGCCTCCGGGAACAGGATGGAGACCGCGTCGATGGCGGCGGAGAGCATGCTGCTGATGGCCACCCCGGCCAGCACCAGGGTGATGCGGCTGCCCCGGTCCTCCGGCCAGGGTGTACACCAGCATACACGCCCCCAGCGCCCCCAGGAAAGCTGCCACCGGGACCGCCGTCATAGAGGTCGGAATCAGGGCGGTGCAGAGGACTGCCCCCAGGCCTGCGCCGGCATTCACCCCGATGATATTGGGCCCCGCCAGGGGGTTGCCCAGCACTCCCTGGATGATGACCCGCCCACCGCCAGGGCACTGCCGCACAGCAGGGCCGCCAGGGTGCGGGGCAGGCGGGCATAGACCACGATATTGTATGCCTGGGTCTCACCGCCCATCAAGGCGGTCAGGATCTCTGAAAACGGGACTTGGGTGGAGCCGAAGCTCATGCTCAGCAGAGCCGCCCCCAGACTGGCCAGAGCCAGCAGGAGGATGATCCCCCACTTACGCGCCGCCGTATAGGATGTCGGCAAGGACTTCATAGCTCTCTCCCCATCGCGCATTAGGCTTGTAGTGGAACAGGGCCTTGTCCAGGATATGGACCCGCCCCTCTTTCACCGCCGCAAGGGACTCCCAAGCCGGATCGCTGTGGAACAGCTCCGTCAGGCTGTCCAGCGCCTTCTCCGTGCTGGAGCCCATGGTGTCACGAAGATATGGTCCGGGTCCGCCGCCAGGATGGACTCCATCTGGATCTCCTCCAGCAGTCCGCTGTCGCTGTCCGCGATGTTGATACAGCCCAGATCCTTCAGCATCACGCCGGTGATATTGTCGCTGTTCTTGGCCCGGACGCCAGTGGAGTAGGCCCGCAGCAGCAGGACCGTGGGGTGCTCTCCCTCCGGGACACGGCAAGCGCCCGGTCGATCTCTGCCTGGATATCCAGCCCGTTGGCCTGATACAGTCATCCCGCCCCGTCAGACGGGTGCAGATCTCCAGCATGGAGAGGTAGTCGGAGAAGACTCCACCTTGAACCAAGCGGCGGGAATGCCGGCCGCAGCCAGGGGCTCCCGCCAGCGCCAGCTGGCCGTCCAGATCGGGAGTCAGGAGCACCAGGTCAGGCTGGGCGGCGAAAAGCGCCTCCAGCTCCGGGGTCTGGTGGAGCCCACGTTGTCACATCCTCCCCCAGCTCCAGCCCCCGCTCATCGTAGGCGTCCTGGGTCACCGCTGCCAGCGTGTCCTCCCTCCTGCCAGGACCCAGGTCTCCGCGTAGCTGCCGATCAGGGCTGCCACCCGCTGGGGCGCTTCCTCCAGGGTAATGGTACTGCCCAAGCTGTCCGTGAAGCTCACAGAGCTCCCCATCTCCCCGTCCGCCGACGCGGGGACACCGCCTTCCGCCAGGAGCGGCGCAGGCGCAGAGGGACAGCAGACAGAGTGCGGTGACCAGGGATATGGATCGTTTCATCATCATCTGGGATTCCTTTCTTTTCAGAAGCCTGGTCGGAGCCCCAGACCGAATGACCGGCCCCATTTACCACAAGATCTCCCTGGATGCCACAAAAATCTTTTCTTTCCACGGCCTGAAAGGACTTTTCTCCCCCATGCTCCCGGGATGCGGTCCGGCTGCCTCAATGCTGTGCGCCCGTCGCGGCCTGGAGCCGCGGCGGGCGCTGTCTCTCTCTTTTCGATCAGGATACGAATCTGACGGGCCGGAAGCTCATACCGGCTCCAGGGCAGGGCCATCAGCTGGGCCATCTTCTCCCTGGCCGCTCCGTCCAGGGGCCGGAAGGGGGCGCGGCAGAAGCCGCAGTCCACCCCCCGCAGGGTCCAGCCGTATTTCATGGCGTTGAAAATGCCCAGCTTCACCGTCTCCTCCACCCGGAGGTTGATGGCGTGCTGCCAGCGGTAGGCCTGGGCCATGTCCCCCCGGTCAAAGGCGTCCCGCACCCGGTGGAACAGGGGGGCAAACAGGTTGACCGTGGTGCCGATGGTGGCGCAGGAGCCCATAGCCAGAGCTCCCAGCAGCTGCTCGTCAAAGCCGTTGATCAGGGCCTTG
Source organism: Lawsonibacter asaccharolyticus (assembly GCA_003112755.1). NCBI lineage: Bacteria > Bacillati > Bacillota > Clostridia > Eubacteriales > Oscillospiraceae > Lawsonibacter > Lawsonibacter asaccharolyticus. The sequence goes on from BFBT01000003.1 coordinate 6,746, forward strand.
CCAGGGAATGCCTGCCCCATCCGCTCCAGGCTGTACAGGTTGGTGGAGGTGTGCTTGATGCCTACGATGTTCTCGTTGGACAGCAGCCGTCCCGCGTTTTCCTTGCTGAACTCCACTCCGGTGAACTGGGGAATGTTATAGACGATGGCGGGCACATCGGGGATGGCCCGGATCACGTCCTCGTAGTAGCCCATGATCTCGTCCATGGAAAACTTATAGTAGTAGGGCGGGATCATGGACACCGCCAGGGCCCCGGCGGACATGGCGTGCCGCGCCAGGTCCACCACATCCCGGGTGCGGATGGTGCCTACATGGGAGATAACGGGCACCCGCCCGTCCGCCGCCTTGAGCACGTGCTCCAGCACCTGCTTGCGCTCCTCCAGGGTGAGCAGCAGCCCCTCCCCCGAGGACCCGCAGCAGTAGAAGCCCTCCGCGCCGTCCTGGATCTGGAGCTCCACGATGCGCTCCAGGGCCTCATAATTGACGCTCTCGTCCTCGTTGGTGGGGGTGATGAGGGCCGACCAGATCTTTTGGAACTGCTCCGGCTTCACGTTTACCATGCTGTCCAGCCCCCGTCGATCACCAGATTGGAACCCGTCATAAAGGAGGACGCCTGGGAGGCCAGGAAGATCAGGGCGCCATTGTACTCATTCTCCTGAGACATGCGGCCCATGGGCATCCGGGCGCAGAAGTTGGCCTGGAATATCTCGTCCTGGGTGTCCCGCCACACGCCGGCGGGGGTGAGGGTGTTGACCCGGATGCCCTGCTTGCCCCAGTAGGTGGCCAGGTAGCGGGTCAGGTTATAGATGCCGGACTTGGCGGCAGAGTAGGCCACCGGCTTGATGAAGGGGACGCCGGTCATCTCCTTCTTATAGGCATAGATGTCCTGGATGGGAGAGAGCATGCCATAGATGGAGCCCACATTGATGATGGAGCCGCCCTTGCCCGCCTTGACCATCCGGGCGCCCACCGCCTGGCAGGCCAGGAAGGTGCCTACCAGGTTCACATCCACTACTTCCCGGAAAATCTCCTCCGGGAAGTTCTCAAAGGACCGGACACCTCCGGAGGCGCAGAGGGCTGAGTGTCGATGCCGGCGTTGTTCACCAGCACATCAGGGGCGTCCCCCCAGACCGCTTCCATGTCGTCCAGGGCGGCGTTCATCTCCTCCTTCTTAGTGATGTCCACAGAGTAAAAACGCAGAGCGGAGGTCTTCAGGGCCTCCTCCCCCAGGGTCTTGGCGATGCGCTCGTCGTTGACGGTGCGGCCCCACACGGCCACCCTGGCGCCCCGCTTCCAGAGCTCCTGGACGAAATTCTTGCCGATCTGTCCCAGGCCGCCGGTGACGATGCAGATCTTATTTTCTACGCTGAACAGTTGATCGCTCATGATGTGATGTACTCCTCTCTAACAATTGGATGATTTGGAACAGGGGACGTTCTCAGCTCAGCAGGGCGTTTGGCAGGGCCGTAACGATCCCCGGTATATAGGTTACCAGAATCAGCGTTAAAATCAAGGGGACCAGGAAGGGCAGGATGGATCGATACAGCCGTTCCAGCTTCAGCTTGTTTACGTCGGAGATGACGAACAGGCACACGCCGAAGGGCGGGGTCACCTGACCGATCATCAGGTTGAGTACCACCATAACGCCGAAGTGGACCAGGTCCAGCCCCAGGCCGTTGGCAATGGGCAGCAGCACAGGGAGCATCAGGGTCAGGATGGCGCCGGGCTCCATCACCATGCCCAGGACGAGCAGCAGGACGTTGATGACCAGCAGGACCACGTTGGGATTGCTGCTGATGCCCAGGATCACATCAGCGAACTGGCGGGAGATGCCCTCCATTGCCATGACGTAGGTGAACAGGGTAGAGGTGCCGATGATGAACAGGGTGTTGGCAGAGGAGATGGCGGAGTCCTTCAGGCACTTCTTGAAGCTCTTCCAGTCCAGGGTCCGGTAGAGGAAGAGGGCGATCAGCAGGGAGTAGATAACCGCAATGGAAGACGCCTCTGTAGGGGTGAACCAGCCCACCACGAAGCCACACAGGATGATGACCGGGGTGATGAGGGCGGGGATGGAGCCCAGGAACTGGCGGATCAGGGCCCGCAGGCGGAAGGGGTGGCGCTCATACCTGCGCACGATGGCGAAGTAAAGGACCATCACCATGAGCAGTACGCCCATCAGCAGGCCGGGCACCACGCCGCCCATGAACAGCTGGTCCACACTGACGCTGGCCACACTTCCGTAGATGATCAAGGGGATGGAGGGCGGGAAGATGGGTCCGATGACGGAGGAGGCCGCGGTGACGGCGCCGGCGAAGTCCTCGTCATAGCCGTTCTTTTTCATGGCCTCCATCTCAATGGCGCCCAAGCCGCCGGCGTCGGCCACAGCGGAGCCGGACATGCCGGCGAAAATGATGCTGGCCACCACGTTGGCATGGCCCAGGCCGCCGGGGATCCAGCCCACCAGCTCTTTGGCCGTATCAAAGATCTTCTCCGTGATCTTGCCTGCATTCATCAGGTTGCCCGCCAGAATGAACAGGGGCACTGCGATCAGCAGGAAAGAGTCGATGCCGCTGACCATCTTCTGGCCGATGACCACCAAGGGATACCCCAGAGACAGGCACCCCAGCACGGCGGAGGCGCCGATGGAGATGCTGATAGGGACACCAATGACCAGAAGGAGCACAAACGCTATCAGAAAAATTACCATATCCGTGTCCCTCCCTTATACCTGCGCCCGGCTGCCCCGGGCCTTTTCTGCCACGTGCTCCGCCATCTGCCGCAGAGACTCCAGCGCCATATAGGCTCCAGCCAGGCACATGGGGAAATACTGCACCGTATAGGGCACCGGGATAGTGAAGGTGGAATAGGTGCGGGTGCTGACATAGGGATACTGGGCGGCGAAGGCGACGACCATCACCACGCCCAGCAACAGGCTGAACAGCTTGTTGGCGAAGTACAGCACCTCGTACACCGGGCCCTTGGTGCGGGCGACAAGGAAGTCCAGGCGCATCAGGCCGCTGTCCCGGTACAGGGGGATCAGACCGATAAAGGCCATCCACAGGAAGAGGATGCCGCACAGCTGCACGTTCCCGCCAAAGGACTGGCCCAGGAAGTTACGGCGGAGCAGCTCCACCACGATGACCAGCACCAGGGCCGCAATGGTGAGCATGCAGATCACTTCCGCGCCCTTGGCCACCCCTTTGGATATCTTGTTACACAATTTCATACGATTTCTCCCCTCTACAAAGGACAGCTGCATAGGCAGGGGCCTATGCAGCTGTCAGCGCAGATTTTGTTTGGATCAGCGCACCTCCGCCAGGATGGCGTCCAGCAGCTCCTGGTCGTACCAGCTCTCATCCTTATACTGATCATAGTAGGCGTCGCCGCCCAGCGCGTCCTTGAAGGACTGGACATCAGGCTCGAAGTCGAACTCCACGCCGGCGTCCTGCAGAGTCTTGGTGGCGGTCTCGTTGTCGGCGGCGATGGTGTCAAAGCTGTACTTGGCAGCTGCCTTGGCCTGTTCCTTCAGGATCTCCTGTACGGCGGGGTCCAGGCCGTTCCAGGTGTTGGCGTTGGCGGCCATGGTGCAGCCCATCCACATGTAGTTGATGTTGGAGAAGTATTTGATGTCGTCATAAGTGGCGTTGGCGACCAGGTGATAGGTGGCATTATCCTGGGCCTCGGCGGTGCCATTGGACAGGGCCAGGGCCAGCTCAGGCAGAGCCAGGGCCACGGGGGTGGCGCCCAGAGCCTGCCACACGTCCAGGTACAGCTGGCTCTCAGGCACGCGGATCTTCAGGCCCTGCACGTCGGCGGCGGTGTGGACGGGCCGGTTGGTGGTGGAGATGTGGCGCATGCCGTTATCGCCCTCGGACAGGAAGACCAGGCCGAACTCCTCGAGGCCGGAGAAGATCTGCTCACCGATCTCGCTGTTGGTCACCTCATAGGCCTGCTCCGCGCTGTCAAACAGGAAGGGCAGGTCCAGCACCTTGGCTTTCTCATAGAAGGAGGTAAAACCGGAGGTGCCGGCAAAGATCAGGTCGATGGTGCCCATGCGGGTGGACTCGATAGATTCGGCGTCGCTGCCCAGCTCGTTGGAGTGGTGGACATCCAGGGTGATGGCGCCGTCAGAGGCCTCGTTCACCAGACGGGCGTACTCAATGATTGTCTTAGTGGGGACGGAGTTCTCGTTGCCGGGGGAATAGATGGTCAGCTCAATGGGCTCGATGCCGCCGGAGGCGGGAGTGCTGGCGGCTGGAGTGCTGGTGCCGGCATTGGCGGAGCTGCCGCCGGCAGGAGTGCTGTTGTTTCCGCAGGCAGCCAGGGAAAAGGCCATGGCGCCGGCCAGTACAAGGGAAGCAAGTTTTTTCATTACAGGATCCTCCTTATCGTTGTGTCCGAAGCTACATACCACCGTCCTCCCTTTCGTCAGACGGACGATTGTATGACATCTGACTATAGTATATTAAGACTGTATTAAGATGTCAATGGAAAAAGCCGACAAAATTCCTCTCTCATTTTTGTGCTAATTTCCGCTCTGCTCTCTCTTTTTCTCAAATTTCTCAACATATTGTACAAAGCCGGTTTTCCCCTGGACCCTGCCCGTCTTCCTGGCACGTCCAAAACACCGCTGCCTGAGCCGGACCGTGTCCTCTTCTCTGCCGGGACACAGAAGAAATCCCCCAGCCGCACCAGTACGGCTGGGGGTCTCAAACTGCCGGGCTGGGCAGTTCCGATTATTTTGTCTCGTGTCCCGGGGCATGGATGTTCTGGGTCAGATCCTCCTGGACCTTGTCCAGATGGGCCCGCATCTCCCGCTCCGCCTGGGCGGCATCCCGGGCCAGGATGGCGTTCATAATATTGCTGTGGGGCATGACCGCGTTCTTCACGTTCTGCTCCACCTGGAAGGTTTTGCTGCGGAAGGTCTGCATTCCCTGGCACACATGGCTGTTGATCTCGATCATCAGTGCGTTCCCGCTGCTCTCCACAATGGCGCTGTGGAACTGCTCGTCCAGGCGGCCGATCATAGCCGCGTCCCCCTCCTGAATGGCGCTTAGGAAGCTGCGGTGGATGTTCTCCAGGCGGCGGATATCCTCGGTGTTGCACCGCTCCGCCATCCGCCGGGCCGCCATAGGCTCCAGCGCTGTGCGGATCTCGATGGAGTCCCGCAGCTCCCGCTCGTTCTCCACCAGCCAGTCGATGGCCCCGATATCCCGCTCTGCAGGGTTCTCCGCCACAAAGGCCCCCCGTCCCGGCTTGATCTCCACCACACCCTTGGCCTGGAGCAGCCGGAATGCCTCCCGCACAGTGCCACGGCCCACTCCCAGGCGCTGGCACAGCTCCATCTCCGGCGGCAGCTTTTTCCCAGGCTGATACTGCTCCTCCTGGATCAGCTCTCTGATCCTCTCCTCTACCTGCTGGACAATGGGGACCCTGGAAATGGGTTCCATATGCCTCACCTCCGCCTGTCTTTTGGGCATGTCATTGTGTTTATTCTACAACCCGATGCCCTATACGTCAAGGATTTCTTTCTTTTGTATGACAATTATTGTTCTTTGTATGACATTTTTCTCTTTTCATCTCCCATCCCCAGCTCTTGCCAAGGCCGGAAAAAGCGTCTACAATAGAGAAAAGACACCTGCCGCCGGGTCCCAGTCCGGCCCGCTCAGAAAGGAGCCCGCCATGAAACCCAGAGCCTACTATCAGCCCTATCAGTCCGGCCTGCTGCTGGCCCAGGCCTTCTCCCCCTCCAAGACGCCCCTGCTCCGCATGGAGCACCTGCGCCAGCTGGACTTCCCCATCAGCCGGGAGATCTCCTACGAGCGTACCGTGGATGAATTCCTCCTCCAGCTGGCGGTAAATGATGCCCTGCGGGCCCTGCGCAGCCGGAAGGACATGGTGATCCTCCTCAACGAGGAGGGCGCCCTCATCCGGGAGGACTGGCACTGGTCCCTGCTCTTCACCCCCAACCGCAGCGAGAAGCGGACCCTGGATGACTCCTCCGACCTCTATCAGGTCCTGTGCAGCCTGGCTCAGCGCCGGCAGGACGGTGAGGTCTGCCGGGTGGCGGTGCCCGACCGGAGCCTGAAGACCCTGGTCTCCGGTTCCGACCCCTTCTGCATCCTGGACGAGTTCTGCAAATCTCAGCCCGGGGGCTATCTGGCAGTGGCCCAGAACATCGTGCTGGAGGGGACGGACCACCTGTTCCGCCATGTCCCCGTCTGCCGCTACCGGGTTCTGTCTACGGTAGACCTGGGGGAGATCGAGAACTACCACGCCATCAAGACCCTGCTGGACGAGTACATCTATGCATATGACCACCGGGACGCAGGGGAGGACGCCCCCAAGCCAATCTCCATCGCCGTCTTCGGACCTCCTGGCTCCGGCAAGTCCTTCGGCGTCAAGCAGATCGCCCTGAGCCGGGGCAGGTTCCGCATCACCTCCCTGAACCTGTCCCAGTACGACTCGGTCCCCCAGCTCTTCCACGCCCTCCATCAGGCTCTGCGCTATGAAGACGGGCTGATCCCCCTGATCTTCTTCGACGAGTTTGACTCCGAGCTGGGCGGGGTCTCCCGGGGCTGGCTGAAGTATTTCCTGGCCCCCATGCAGGACGGGGAATACACCCTGGACGGCAGCCCCCTGCCCATCCCGGGGGCGGTCTTTGTCTTTGCGGGTGCCACCGCCTCCTCCTTCTCGGAATTTCTTCCCCAGGCCCCGGAGGACGTGCACCGCTTCCAGGCCATCAAGGGCCCCGATTTCGTCAGCCGCCTCAAAGGCATCCTGGACATCAAGGGCCCCAACCCCACCTGCGTTACCGACAAAAAGCACATCATCCGCCGTGCTATGCTGCTGCGCAGCCTGATCCTGAAAAACGTGAAGGGTATCTGCCACCCGGATACTGGACGGGTGGACATCTCCCGGGGCCTGCTGTGCGCTCTGCTGAGGGTGTCGGAGTACCGCCATGGGGCCCGGTCCATTGAATTTATCCTGGGTATGAGCCGGCTGGCTGGCGCAAGCCGGTACACCCCCTCCTGCCTTCCCCTGGCTGCCCAGCTGGACATCCATGTGGATGTCCAGGACTTTATGCGCAAGCTGTCCTTTGAGCAGATGATGGGGGAGGCGGTGGAACAGTACGCCTTCACTGCCCACGAGAAGTACCGCCAGAAGCACCTGGCCGACGCCCAGGCCCGGGGTGCCACCCCCAAGGAGCTCTCCCTGGTGCGGCAGGAACCGGAGATGGCGGACTGGAGCGACCTGGACGAGTTCTACAAGGAGGGCCACCGCTCCCAGATCCGCTATCTTGGGGAGCGGCTGGAGTCTTTCAACATGAGCATCGGCCTGCGCCCCGTCCTTCCCGGGGCCGCGGACACCATCATGGATCTCTACGGCCCAGTGTTGGAACAGCTCTCTGAGCTGGAGCACGAGCGCTGGATGAAAGACAAGCGGGCTGACGGCTGGCGCTACGGCAAGCGGGACAGCGAGCTGAAACTCCACCCAGACATGCGGCCCTATCAGGAGCTGGATGAGTCCACCAAGGAGTTCATCCGGATGTCCGTCCGCAACGTCCCCGACTACCTGAAAGAGATCGGCTACGAGCTGTACCGGAAGTCCTTCTGAGTTTTTTTTGCAGTTCGTCTGTTTTTCTGGTATGGATCTCTTTTCCCAGGCAATACTACTGCTGAGGTGAGATTTTATGCCTAAGAACAGCCAGCAGGACCAAAAGCAGGCCCGGCAGAAGAAGAACAGCAAGGGCGCCCAGGCCCAGGGCACGCAGTGCCGGGACCGGGATCAGCGCCAGTCCTCCGACCCCGCGATGTGAAAAACCGGCGGCTGCCCATAGGCAGCCGCCGGTTTCCGCTTTTCAGCGCCTCTCCTGGTATCCTTTCCCTCCAGGTCCGGCCTGTGCTCCTTTCGGCCAGCTTCCCCTCCCCTTTCCCGGAAAAAGGGTGCGGTCACGCCTGTCACCCCTCTCCCGTCCCCGGAATAGGATAGGGCAGCCCAAACCGAAAGGAGGAAAGCCGAGCTTGTTCGGCTCTTCATATGGAATCCTTCCACTGCTTCTCTTCCGAACCCTTCTCCCCTGACGCCGCCCAGTCCCGTGCCTCCAGCGGCCAGACCCCTGTGATCCCCCTGCCTGACCCCGGAGAGGGCGGTCCTGTGGCGCCCGACATCGGGGGTACTCCGGTGATCCCTCTCCCAAATCCGGGAGAGGGCGGTCCCGTGGCCCCAGGAGGCGGCATCGGCATGGTCCCCGGCTGGCCCCGTTGGAGTAGCATCCGCTTTCTCAACGCGGCCCGCTCCTATCCCCCCTTCCGCATCTTCATCGGCAGCACGCTGGCGGTTCGCTCTCTGGAGTTCACCGCAGTCTCCTCTTACCGCCGGATGGCTTCCGGATACCGGTCCGTCACCGTGTCGGGCCAGGACGGCTACATCTACCTGCAAAAGACCCTGCCCTTCCAGGACAACGCCCCTGTCACCGTAGCAGTGGTCCAGACCGCCGGCGGCCTGGACCTGGTCCCCATCTCCGATGTGTGCTGCCCCCCCACCGGCGCTCTGTCCAACTTCCGGATGAGCAACCTGGCCTACAACAGCCAGCCCCTGGACCTCCTTCTGGCCGACGGCCGGGTGGTCTATACCGACGTGCAATTCAAGGAGACCACCTATTTCAAGCAGATCCGCCCCGGGACCTACCAGTTCTATCTGGCGGAGACCAACCTTCTCCCCATGCCCAGCTACCTGGACATCGAAACCATGGACTCCGCCTTCATCGGGATGGCGCCCCCCTTCTCTGCCTTGGCCTCCCTCCAGCTGGAGGCGGCGCCCAGGTCCACCTACACCCTGTATGTCCTCAGCGGGGGCTCCGGCTCCAACGAGATCCAGACCCTGGTGGTGACAGACCGCTGACTCTCCCGGCAGACAAAGGTCCTGCCTTTCCAGTAAAGGCCCCGCGGGCGGATGCTATCCGCCCGCGGGGCCTTTGGCCTCAACAGCGCCCGCTGGGGGCGGTCTCCTATTTCTTGATCTCCTCCCAGTAGCGTCGGGCGGCCTGCTCTGTCTTGTTGTCCCCGTACTGATAATATTTTCTGTCTTTCAGCTCATTGGGCAGGTACTGCTGCCGCACCCAGTGGCCCGGGAAGTTATGGGGGTAGAGGTAGCCCTGCTCCCGCTCCATCCCCGCCGAGTCGGCATGGACATTCTGGAGCTCCCGTGGGATGTCCCCCGCCAGTCCTGCCTTCACGTCGGCCATAGCCGCGTCAATGGCCATGCAGGCCGTGTTGGACTTGGGAGCGGTTGCCAGAAGGATGGCCGCCTGGGCCAGCGGCAGCCTTGCCTCAGGCAGCCCCAGCTGAAGGGCGCTGTCCACGCAGGCCTTTACGATGGGCACCGCCTGGGGATAGGCCAGGCCGATGTCCTCACTGGCAGAGCAGAGGATGCGGCGGATGGCCGTGATCAGGTCCCCCGCCTCCAGCAGCCGGGCCAGATAATGGACCGCCGCATCCGGGTCTGAACCTCGCATAGATTTCATCAGGGCGGAGGCAATATCAAAGTGATTGTCCCCCTCCCGATCATACCGCATAGCGGACTTCTGGGCCGCCGTCTGGGCGTCTGACAAAGTGACAAGGAATTTTCCTTGCTCCCTTTTCGCCGCCGAGGCCAGCAGCTCCAGGGCGTTCATGGCCTTTCGGATGTCACCGCCGCAGGAGGCAGCAATGTGCTCCCGCACCCCCTCCTCCAGCATCAATCCGCCCCCCAGGCGCCCCTCCAGGATGGACACCCCTCGGTCGATGGCGGGCAGGGCGTCCTCCGCGGTGATGGGCTTGAACTCGAACACGGTGGACCGGGAGAGCACTGCCCCGAACACGTAGAAAAAGGGGTTCTCCGTGGTGGAGGCAATGAGGGTGATCTTGCCGTTCTCCATGAACTCCAGCAGGGACTGCTGCTGCTTCTTGTTGAAATACTGGATCTCATCCAGGTAAAGGAGAACTCCTTCCGGGGCCATCAGGGTCCCGATGTCTGCGATGATCTCTTTGATGTCACTGATGGACGCGGTAGTGGCGTTCAGCCGGTGCAGGGGCCGGTTGGTCCGCCGGGCGATGATGTTGGCCACCGTGGTCTTTCCGGTACCCGAGGGACCATAAAAGATCAGGTTGGGGATGTCACCCCCCTCGATGATCCGGCGGAGCAGGCCCTCCCTGCCTAAAATATGTTTCTGCCCCACCACTTCATCCAGGGTCTGGGGCCGTATCTCATCTGCCAATGGCCGGTAAGCCATTCCAACACTCCCTTTCCCTCCAGGGGCGCCCGCCCCTGGACCCGCCGCTCACAGCAGCTCCTTTTCCATGCACAGGGTGTCCTTGTTGTCCGCAAAGATGGTGAAAGGCTCGATCTCCCGGTATCCCATTTTTCTGTAAAGGGATATCGCTTCCGGGATATCCCGGCCTATCTCCATCACCATGCGGCCAAAGCCCTGAAACAGGGCCTGGAGCTCCAACACCTCCACCACCTGCCTGGCACACCCCCGGCGGCGGTGTTCTGGACGGACATAGACCCAATTCAGTTCCGCTGTGCCCTCCTCCATCGCCCGGAAGGCACCGCAGGCCACCACCTGCCCGTCCCGCAGGAGCAGGCAGGCCTGCCGGATGTCATCCAGGCCGTGGCAGCTCCGGCACTTCAGGGCCGCTGCCCCAAACCGCTCCCCATACTCCCGGTCCATCGCCCGGACCAGCTCCCGGAAGCGCGGGTCCCCGCCGTGGGTCAGCCGGGCCTCTGATCCTTTTCCGCTCATTTCTTGTCCTCCCGTTTATGCTACGCCGGCCAGCCGGCACATGCCCGCTTTGGTCCAATGGTTTACCAGGGCGATCACCCGCCCAACCCCCACCATGGCCAGCAGAGTGCCCAGGCCGATCCCCACGATCCGCCCGGTCAGCAGCAGGCCCAGGCACACCGTTGCTGCCACGCAGCCCAAATCAAATACGTTCTTGGCAAAGCCCTGATCCCGGCCCATCCTCTGGGCCACCGCCTGGACGATGCCGTCCCCTGGGTTGGGGACCAGCTGCATGTTGACGGTGAGGGCCACCCCCACCCCCGTCAGCACGATGGCCAGGGCCAGCACCGCCAGATTTTCCGGCAGGCTGTGGGCCGCCGCCTGATAGGGGATGCAGGCGCTGCACAGATTCAGCAGCCGGCTGAACACCAGGCTCAGGGGAAACTGCACCAGTGTGGCCAGCCGCTCCCGCCGCTCCCGGAGAAACAGCTGCACCACCACAAAGATCCCGTAGAGCACAAAGGTCATGTCGCCGAAATTCAGCTCAAAGATCTGGGACACACAGTAGGCCACTGAGATGATGGGAGATACCCCCAGCCCCGTCTTTGTGTTCAGGGTGATCCCCACCGCCAGGACCACCATTCCCAGAACATAAAAGATCCAGCGATTCACTTTTTCCACTGGTCCGCTTCTCCCCTCATTCGGTCTCTCCACTCATGTGCGGCGGAACCCCTGAAAGCGGGTGCCCTGGAAGGTCAGCCGCCCCCGGTCCCCCTCCACCAGAAGGCCGTACTCCATGTCGGGCACTTCCAGCTCCATCCGGTCCCCGCTCTCCACCTGAAAAGTGGCGTAGTAATAGGTCCGGCTGGAGGCATGTCTCCTGCTGTGCTCAGTCCCCCCGTGGCGGTAGGTGCGCACGTCCATGCGCTTGGCCGCCACCTCCGCCTCCACTGTCAGCACCGGGGCGTCGTTGTTCCGCTTCCACTGGGCGGCCCCACGGACCGCTTGGACTGCAATGCCCGCCAGGATCAGCACGAAGACAACCCCGATAAAAATGGGGACAATGGTGAACATGGCGTTGGCCATGCCGAATCCGCCGTATGCGATCATGCTGGCTCTCTCCCTTCTGTCCCCCGGGCTGTCTGCCCGCTCTTTGCGAAGTGGTCACACCAGGGCCGCAGGACGCAGCTCTGGCACTGGGGACGGCGTGCGATGCACACAGCACGCCCGTGGAGCACCAGCCGGTGGCAGAAGTCGTTGGACTCCTCCGGCGGCAGGATGGCCCGCAGCTGCTGCTCCACCTTTCCCGGGTCCTTGGTGCCGTCGGTCAGGCCCAGAAGGCCGGAAATGCGGATGCAGTGAGTATCCGCCACCACCACCCCCGGGGTGTGGTACACGTCCCCCAGGATCAGGTTGGCCGTCTTCCGGCCCACCCCGGGCAGCTTCAGCAGCTCCTCCATGGTGTCCGGCACCCGCCCTCCGTAGTCCCGCAGAAGCATCTGGGAGGCCAGCACGATGTCCTTCGCCTTGGCCCGGAAAAAGCCGGTGGAGTGGATGTACCTCTCCACCTCCGCGATGTCCGCCTCCGCCAGCGCCTCCAGGGTAGGGAAGCGGGCATAGAGGGCCGGTGTCACCTTGTTCACCCGCTCATCGGTGCACTGAGCCGCCAGACGCACCGAGAACAGCAGCTCATAGTCCTTTCTGTAATCCAGAGAGCAGACCCCATCCGGGTAGAGCTCCTTCAGCCCATTGACAATGCTCCAGATCTCTTCTATGGTTTTCATCCTGTCTCACACCTTTCGGACCGCTCCGCCCTTTAGGCGAGGCCTGTCCTGTCATATCCGGGGCCTGCGCCCCTCACTCCCGCTCCCAGTCAGAGGGGCCAAAGGTCAGGACGGCCTCTCCCCTGCTGGTCTTTACATCGGGGCTTCTTCCCCCATATCTTACACCAGCACCCCGGTCCTTGTAAAGCAAGCTCTCCCTTTCTTCCCTATTTTCATTGTAATTTCCGCCCCATCTGCTATAATAGGGAAGACGGCCCCGGCCCCGCCGGGCATCAACTGACAAAGGAGTGTTCCCATTGGTCCAGGAAGCCATGGATTTCATCACCGCCGCCGACCCCGAGGTCGGCAGGGCAATTCAGGCGGAATATGACCGCCAGCAGCAGAACATCGAACTCATCGCCTCGGAGAACGTGGTCAGCTCCGCCGTGCTGGCCGCTGCCGGTACGGTGCTCACCAACAAATACGCGGAGGGCTACCCCGGAAAACGGTATTACGGCGGCTGCCAGTGCGTAGATGTAGTGGAGGACATCGCCATCCAGCGGGCCAGGCAGCTCTTCGGCGCCGGCTTTGCCAATGTACAGCCCCATTCCGGCGCACAGGCAAACTACGCTGTCTACCAAGCCCTCTGCCAGTATGGCGACACCGTCTTGGGCATGAGCCTGGACAATGGCGGCCACCTGACCCACGGCTCCCCCGTCAACTTCTCCGGGAAGCAGTACAAAATGGTGGCCTACGGCGTAGACCCCGTGACCCACCGCATCGACTATGACCAGGTTCGAGATCTGGCCAGACGTCACCGCCCCAAAATGATCATCGCCGGTGCCTCCGCTTACCCCCGTATCATTGACTTCCAGTGCTTCGCGGAGATCGCCCACGAGGTGGGGGCCTACCTGTTCGTGGACATGGCTCACATCGCCGGCCTGGTGGCCGCCGGGCTCCATCCATCCCCTATCCCCTACGCCGACGTGGTCTCCACCACCACCCACAAGACCCTCCGCGGACCCAGGGGCGGCATGTTGCTGTGCAACGATCCGGAGATCGCCAAAAAGCTGAACTCCGCCATCTTCCCCGGCTCCCAGGGCGGCCCCCTGGAGCACATCATCGCCGCCAAGGCGGTGGCGCTGGGCGAAGCACTCCGGCCGGAATTTAAGGCCTATCAGCAGCAGATCGTCAAAAACGCTGCCGTCCTGGCAGAGTCCATTATGGAGGGCGGCCTGGACCTGGTCTCCGGCGGCACGGACAACCACCTGATGCTGGTAGACCTGCGCCCTGCCCATCTCACCGGCAAGGAGATGGAGCATCGTCTGGATGAGGTATATATCACTGTCAATAAAAACGCCATCCCCAATGACCCGGAAAAGCCCTTCGTCACCTCCGGCATCCGGGTGGGCACCCCCGCCGTTACCTCCCGCGGCTTCCGGGAGGAAGAGATGCGGACCGTGGGCCGGCTGATCTGTCAGGCCGCCCAGGCCGATTTTGAGGACAAGATCGACAGCCTGCGGGCCCAAGTCAAGGAGCTGACCGGGAAATACCCGCTCTATCAGGGGCAGTAAGGCCGGACATACAGCGGTCTATCAGAAAGCAGTACCGCGGCGGAAAAGGCCGCCGCGGTACTGCTCTTTCTTTATCGGTCCTCCGCCAGCACCTTGCCGCCGTCCTGCGGCGCCAGATCCCGGGGCCCGGCGATAGGCCGAAACTTCGGCTCCTGCTCCAGGTGCAGTTTGGTCCCCACGCAGCGGTTGATGGGCGTCCCCAAATCATGGAACTTCTCCTCATAATCCGTCATGATCCCGCAGACCCCGTTCCCATGCAGGTCCCGGGTCACCTCAGACAGCTCATAGCCCGCTTTGGGGAATTGGAACAGGGAGTACTCAAACAGCTCCCGGTTGTCCGTCTTGAAGTGGATCTGTCCCCCGTCCCGCAGGACCCCCCGGTACAGCACCAAGAAGTTCTCGTGGGTGAGCCGCCGCCGGGCGTGCTTGTTGGAGGGCCATGGGTCGCAGAAATTGATGTAGATCCGGTCGGCCTCCCCCGGGGAAAAATAGTCCCGCAGGCGAGCCGCATCCCCGTCCACAAAAAAGACATTGGACAGCCCTTTCTCCACCACCCGCTCCATCGCCACGATCATGGCATCCGGCACCCGCTCCACCGCCACGAACAGGACATCCGGCTCCAGCCCTGCGGTCTCTGCGGTAAAGCGTCCCTTCCCGCATCCCAGCTCTACCCGCAGTTCCCGCGCCTGGGGCATCAGGTCCCGCCAGTGTCCCCGCAGCTCCACCGGATCTGGGATCATCCGGTCCCGGCATCGGTCCATCCGTGGGATTAGATTGGGCTTTTTTCTCATTCTCACAGCTCAGTCACCTCATGTCGGAAGTCGTCCCCTATCTTAACATAAGAAAAGAATACTTGCAATCTTTTCTCGTTTATATTATACTATGAAACAGTAGCAGTCTTTATCTGCAGAGCACTGACTCCTTACAGGAAAATCAAATTATCCGGGTGTAGCGCAGTTGGTAGCGCGCCTGCTTTGGGAGGATGCTGTTGTGGGAGTGAGGGGGCAATATCGTGCAGAAACATATCATGATCAGCCGTCTCATCGACGGGGTATCGGGGATATTCCAACCCATCATCAACCTGCTCAGTGCCGCTGGCTTACTGAAAGGAATGTTAGCCATTCTGACCGCAGCGGACATACTGGTTAAGGAGAGCGGTACTTATCTGGTGCTGAACGCCATGGCGGACAGCCTGTTCTATTTCCTGCCCATGATCCTGGCGTTTACCGCGGCTAAGAAATTTGGTGCAGATCCATTTACTGCCGCAGTAATCGGCGGAGTCCTCCTGTATCCATCACTGACACAGGCGTTTGATTCTCAAGACGGCCTTCTGTTCGCCGGAATACCCGTACAGGCAGTCAATTACCCCTCCAGCGTGCTCCCGATTCTTTTGGCAGTCGGGTTTTTGGTATGGATGGAACGATTTTCTGACCGCGTTCTCCCAGAACTGGTCCGCAGTTTTCTGAAACCCGCTCTCTGTATCGTTCTGGTGGGGTTGGCCACCCTGTTTGTCTTTGGCCCGCTTGGAGCGGTGGCTGGAGATGCGCTGGCCGCAGTATACGAAACGCTGTACAGAGCCAGTCCTGTGGCGGCGGGAATGTTGTTGGGTGCGCTCATGCAGCCGATGGTCATTTTCGGATTTCATTGGAGTTTCGTGCTCATCGCGATGAACAACATCTCTGTACTCGGCTCAGACACTGTGCTGGCATTCATGGGCCCGCCTGCCTTTGCCCAGGCCGGAGCTGCCCTTGCGGTCTGCTTAAAAAGCAGGGATCGAAACTTTAGGTCGATTTGCATCTCGGCTGTCTTGTCTGCCTGTTTCGGGATCACAGAGCCCGCGATGTTTGGCGTGAACCTCCCCCGTAAGAAACCGATGATCGCGGTGTGCGCCGGCGGAGCCATAGGCGGCGCGCTGGCCGGTATCTCAGGCGCCAGCGCCAAGGCCTTTGCGTTTCCGGGGCTCGCGACCCTGCCGCTTTTTCTTGGCGACGGATTCGGACTGTATATCGTCAGCTGCATGGCAGGATTTCTGGTAGCTTTTCTGCTGGCGTTTGGATTTCAATATGACTCTGGCGGCTGATCATAGAAATTGGGAGACAATTTTCCGCATATCAGTCAAACGCAGCAGAAAGAAATCATGGAGGCCTCACCGCATTAACGACGCGGTGAGGCCTCCTGTCAAAGAGAGGGTTCCCGTATTATTCCGCCACCTTGTTGACGCAGGTGATGGCGTTGAGGCTGCGGGGATAACCGATGTAGGGCAGGCACTGGGACACTACTCTGGTGAGGAAGTCTCTGTCGTTGCCCAGGTTCATGTTGCCCTTGGCATGGGCGGTGAGTTGGGGCTCACAGCCCCCCTGGGCCATGAGGAAGCAGAAGGTAATCATCTCCCGCTGCTTCAGGTCCAGCCCGGTGCGGGTGTAGTAGTCCCCGAAGCAGTTGGCTGCCAGCCAGCGGTTTACAGGACCGTTTTTCCAAGCCTCCAGCATCTGGGGGCCGAAGATGTCCACCTGGGCCTGGACTCCCCGCTCCAGCCGGCTTTCCATGGTCGTGGTGGCCTCTCCGCAGGCGGGAAGGGCGATGCCCCGGGCCTCCAGCGCCTCATTGGCGGCGCCCAGGAAAGGCCACATCCGGCCAAGGCCCACATAGTCCGCCGACTGATAGACCATCTCCTTCACCCACACGGGGGAGAGGCCCTCATCCAGCGCTTTGGGCAGAAATGTCCGGAAGGCGTCCAGCCCCTGGCAGCCCACCAGCGCCGCCAGGATCGCCAGCCAGCGGGTGGGGGCGTCCAGCTCCTGCCCCGGCTCATTTACCACTTCCTCAAAGGCGAACCGCTCCGCACGCTCCATAAACTCCGGGTCTGTCTTTCTGTAGTCCATCCCATATTCCTCCCGTCAGCCCAGCTTTTCATATTCCTTGTCCGCCACCGGCTCCAACCACTCGTTGGAGGCATCTTCTCCCGGCACATCAAAAGCGATATGGGAAAACCAGCTGTCCTTTTTTGCACCATGCCAATGCTTCACGCCCTCCGGGATGACCACAACGGTTCCGGGGGTCAAGCTCTGCGCCTCCTTGCCTTCCTCCTGATACCAGCCCTCCCCGGCGGTGCAGATCAGAATTTGTCCGCCGCCGGTCTTGGCGTGATGGATGTGCCAATTGTTGCGGCAGCCCGGCTCGAAGGTCACATTAGCCAGAAAGATAGGGCTCTGGCCGGGAACTGTCAAGGGGTTCAAATAGGAATTGCCGATAAAATACTGGGCGAATGCTTCGTTGGGCTGTCCCTTTCCAAACACATTTACCGTTTCAAACTGCTTTTCTTCTGCAATTTTCATTGTAAATACTCCTTTAGCGGTATCTATACAGCACTCAGTCGTGGATCTTCCAGCCGTTCAGGAACTGAGCCGTCTCAGCGGCGCTGTGGTCGATGATCTCGCTGTGGCCCAGATCAAGTTTGGCGATGGCGGTCATATCCTCCTCACTCAGGGTGAAATCCCAAATATTGAAGTTTTCCTCCATCCGCTCTTTATGGATGGACTTGGGGATGATGACCACACCACGCTGGGTGTTCCAGCGCAGAGCCACCTGCGCGGCGGTCTTGCCATACTTCTGGCCAATCTCGGTCAGCACCGGGTGGGTGAAGATGCCGTGTTTGCCCTCGGCCATCGGCCCCCATGCCTCCGGCTGGACGTGCAGGGACTTCATGTTCTCAACAGCGCCAGTCTGAGCGAAGAAGGGGTGTAGTTCCACCTGGTTGACCATAGGGGCAATGCGGGCGTTCAGGCACAGATCGGTCAGCCGGTCGGGGTAGAAGTTGCACACGCCAATGGCCCGAATCTTCCCGGCTTCGTACAGTTCCTCCATAGCCCGCCACGCGCCGTAGTAGTCGTTCATGGGCTGGTGGATCAGATACAAGTCGAGGTAGTCCAGCCCCAGCTTCTCCATGGAAGTTTCGAAGGCTTTCTTGGCGCTCTCATACCCGGCGTCCTGAATCCAGAGCTTGGTTGTGATGAACAGCTCCTCCCGAGGGATGTTGCTCCCCCGAATGGCCGCGCCCACCGCTTCCTCGTTGAAATAGGCGGCGGCAGTGTCGATGAGACGGTAGCCCACCGAGAGGGCGTCGCGCACCGCCTGCTCACAGACGGCGGCCTCCGGCACCTGGAACACTCCGAAGCCCTCCAGCGGCATTTTGACGCCGTTTGACAAAGTGACGTACTCCATCATAAATTCCTCCTGTCTTGCATTGCATGGTTTACACTCGCGATTTCATTATGCTATAATGAGATTGGAGCGTAGCCTTTTCTTTACAATTCTCAGTATAACACGCTTAATTTGTGATGAACACTACATGATTTTTATACTGCATAAGCGCTCGTTTATGCTAAGGAGGACACATGGACATTACGGCCCTGGAATACTTCAAGATCATCGCGGAGAGCGGTTCTCTGACAAAGGCCGCGCAGCAGCTCCATATCACCCAGCCGGCCATGAGCGCCATGCTCAAAAAGCTGGAGGAGGAATTGGAGGTGGAGTTGTTTGACCGTAGCCCGAATCGAATCCATCTGAACAAAGCCGGGGAGGTCGCGCTCGTCCATGTGAATACGATCCTGCGGAACGTGGAGCAGCTGAAAGCCGACGTGCTCAGCGCCGCCCGGCAGATCCAGACTCTCTCCATCGCCTTCTGTGACCCGGGCGTCCGCTGGTTTTCGGTTCCCCGTTTTTCCGTGGCTCATCCGGAAGTCCAGGTAAACGATGACCTTTACGAGGGCGATGACACGGTGGAACTCCTCCGTGAGCGGGTCTATGACTTGATGGTCACACCGCAGAAAATACAGGACGCCCGCATCCAAAGCCTGCCCTTCCTGTCCGATCAGGTGTATCTCTCCGTTCCGGAGGACAGTAATCTGGTGGAACGGGACAGTATTTCCGTTCGGGAGATTCCGGCGCAGGCCCTTCTGTATCCCCAGATCGGCGGGTATTTCCTCTCGCAGATGGAAAAAGTCATCACGGAGGATCATCTGCCCATCACGCTGGTCAAGAACAATTACAACGTCACTCAGCACCTAATCCGCACCACCAATTTCCTCGCCACTATTTCCACCCTGTCTATGGATCTGCGAAACGATGGCCCCCACCGTAGATTGATTCCCATGACCGACCCGGAGTTGAACGTGCTCTATTATATCTCCTATCTAAAAAACAACCGGGAGAAGGTGAGGGTGTTCCTGCAATGGGGGAAGGATTGCAACGACCAAAATGAGGAGGATCGTAGATGAATCAGAACATTTTGTTTCGGCCATGTACCCAGGATGATCTCGATGTCCTTCAGGATTTCTCCAGACGGACTTATTTTGAGACCTTCGCGGAGCAGAACACGCCGGAGAATATGGCCACATATTTGGATGACGCCTTTGAGACGGAAAAGCTACGGAGGGAGCTGGAGGACGCAAATTCCGCGTTTTACTTCCTGTACTGCGGCGAAACACTGGCAGGCTATCTGAAGCTGAACGAGGCCCCGGCCCAGACGGATCTCCACGACTCCGATTCCCTGGAGATCGAGCGGATCTATGTGGGAAAGGAATTTCAGGGGATGGGCCTGGGACGGTGCCTGATGGAACATGCCATTTCCACTGCCGTACAGCGGGGAAAGGCATTTGTTTGGCTGGGTGTGTGGGAGAAAAACACAAAAGCACTCGCCTTCTATCGGAAGAACGGCTTTTACCCCATCGGGACCCATACCTTTGTCATGGGGGATGACCCACAGACCGACTACATCATGCGAAAGGACCTCAAGCGATGAGGGAATATTTCATCCCCGCCTGCGGCGGAGCCGCCATAGAGATGGCAGAGGGCGAGACTGTCACGGTCGTCGATGTGGAGGGCAGTCAGGTGGCAGACTTCTTTGCGGAGCGCGCCGGAGATCCCGGGGAATTCCTCTCTCCGGCGGTCACCATCGACTGCAACGAATCCCTGCGGCTTCATGTTGGGGACTTTCTCTATACCAACCGGTACCGCCCCATGTTCCAGGTGGTCTGCAACGAGGTGGGGGAGCATGACCTTCTCTTTCCCTGCTGCCGTCCGGAGATGTACGACTTTTTCTATCAGAACGGGGACGGGCATCCAAACTGCTACGATAATATCAATCGGGCGTTGGGAGAGCACAGGCCCATCATCCAGCCCGTCAATCTGTTCATGCACACCACGGTAGATGGGACTGGGAAGATCACCATCCACCCGCCGGTGTCGAAAGCTGGAAATAAAATCGTTTTGCAGGCCCAAATGGATGTACGGCTGGGCATCGCGGCGTGCAGCGTGTCTGAGGGGGCGTGCAACAACAGGGTATGTTCACCCATCCGGGTCATCGTAGACAGTCAGGGCCGAAAGATCGTGGAAGAACAGATATAAAAACTCAGGGCGGGCGCCGTTCAGCGCCTGCCCTGTGCTATATCAAAAATTGATTTTCATGCTCAAAGCCGCATATTCAAAATTGGATAAGGCTTGCCCTGCTCGTCATGATCCAGCCGCTCATAGACGCGGAAGCCCATGTGCTCATAGAAGCCAAGGGCCTGGGGGTTTTGCTCGTTGACCGTGACCTCCCGGATGTCGAAGTGCTCCACGCCGTACTGAAAGAGTTCTTTGCCCAGCCCCTGCCCCCGCTCCTCCGGGGCCAGGAACAGCATCTCCAGCTTCTCACCAGCGATTCCCATGAACGCCACAGGGGTCCCGTTTTCACCCCATGCGGCGATTAGATGGGGAACCTCGCGAAGGGCCTGGGGCACATAGGCCTTGATCTCCGCAATCTCCTCGGGGGACAGGAACAGGTGGGTTGCCTGAACGGAGCGCTCCCACACCGCCAGCAGTTGCTCCAGCAGCTGGGGCGTCCGCTCACGCACTTCCTCGATCTTTCTCTGCATATGCTTTCGTTCTCCTTATCGTGTGCCAAACTCACTCCACAAAGGAGCGGCTCAGAATATAAAATTCCTCCTGGCTGGGCTGATGGCGGCGCTCCATGGGAGGCAGCGTGTCATCGTAGTGCCGGGCTTCCTCCTCGGGGATCGCCATCACCGGGCTGTCGGAATAGGTCCACTGGTGACCCGTCAGAGCGCCGGGGATCAGCTCCTTCACCAGCATGGCCGCGGGATACTTCCCGCCCTCCACATGGACCTGAAATTTTTGGCAGCTTTGGAACCCGCGGGAGACATAGTTTGCGGGACTGCCGAAGATGACGATGGCATCGTAGCCCAGTTCCACAGCCTTGGTGAAGGAGTGCTCCATCAGCTGTTTTCCATAGCCTTGGCGTTGCAGGTCGGGTTCCACACAGACGGGACCGAAGGTCAGGATCTTCTTTTCCCGCCCTGTTTCATCCACCAGCTTCGCTTTGGTATACATGATATTCCCGATGATCCGGCCGTCCTCCTCTAGGACGAAGTCCAGCTCCTGGATGAAGTCCTCGTGCTCCCGCATGATATGGACCAGATAATGCTCCACACAGCCAGGCACATAAAGGTTGTAGAAGGCCCGCCGGGTGAGCTCCTCCACCGCCTGGTAATCCCGTTTCACCTCGTTTCGGATTTGCGGCATATCATGTTCCTCCTCTTGAGAAAACTCTGACGCTATCATACAGATCGTGTGCGGAAAAGTCAAGGGATGAGGGTCGGCTGAACCGGAGTGCCTTTCAGCCAAGGCGATAAATCTGTTCTCCGTGCGTGCGGCTGGTTACCGGGGCTTCTGGATAGAGAGGGCAATGTTGTTTACTGCCCTGCAAATTTTGAGTTCTCATTGCAGAAATGGCTTGCATTATTTCCATTCCAGAGTGACAATGCAGACGGTCAGAGAAGAGAAAAATACCTATCCTCTGCTCCGGCGGAACGTGCCGACGGTAAAGGGCGGGAGGCATTTCTGACCACAGTTTCAGCCACAGAGTGACGTGGAGTATATGGAAACAGCGCTTTCAAAGAGTGACGGAAAGCAAATAAAATGGAGCAGAAACGACGCAAAACAAGCGAAAATAATGCGAAAAATCTTTCAATATCTATTTGGGAGGATAGATGACCTATCCATTCCCCTGAAAGTGAAAGCCCGGAAGTCCTTGGGACAGTAGCTTGCGGCGGAAATTCCCCGGTTGAAAAATCCCCGCAAAATCGGGCGTGACCACAGGATTGCCCTCAGACACGAAAAACTTGCTTTTTCTTTCTCCGCATGGTATCATGCAGAAAAATGAAATATCCGGGTATAGCGCAGTTGGTAGCGCGCCAGCTTTGGGAGGATAGATGACCTATCCATTCCCCCAAAAGCGAGAGTCCGGAAGTCCTTGGGACAGTAGCTTGCGGCGGAAATTTTCCGGTTGAAAAATTCCGGCAAAATCGGGCTTGACCACAGCACTGCCCACAGACACGAAAAACTTGCTTTTTCTTTCTCCGCATGGTATCATGCAGAAAATCGAATATCCGGGTGTAGCGCAGTTGGTAGCGCACGTGATTTGGGTTCACGGGGCCGAGCGTTCGAATCGCTCCACTCGGACCAAAAGCTCCTTGGTGCCAATAATGCTCCAAGGGGCTTTTTGCTATTGTCGGGGAGCACATCAAAAATTAATAAGTTTTTACTGCTCCTCGGTATTGTATTACCATTATGCTTTAGCTATAATACATTATAATCTATCTTAAATTTGTGAATATCTATAGCATGTTAAGTCCATTATTTTCCCACTTTTATTGTGAAAGAATGGTTGCATATGAATATACGGATTAGAGAGCAAGCCGGAACAGATTCTGTTAGAAAATTTGACTACCAAATGGCAGTTGCGTTAGACTATTTATTATCTGAAATAGATAGTGATACCATCATCCTTATAGAGACTTTAGAAGATTTTGCGGTTTTTCGCAACCATGGTACCGAATTTGAAGAAATAGAGATTTACCAAGTAAAAACTAAAAATAGCGGTTTATATGAAAAACGAACGTTACTTTCTGATAATGTCCTCGGGAAAATTATTCTAACCGATTTTTATTTTAACTCAAAATCTAAAACGCTAAATATTGTATGCAACACCCCACTTAAAGGTGCATCAACTGAGACTCTCGATAATTTTGTTTTTGAAAACTCATTGACCCCTAAAGAACTTACTGAGTTAAAATTAAATGTAAAGACATATCTAAGTAAAGAATCCGATTTCACAGGTTCCTTAGAATCCTATTGGGGCAAACTTATTTATATCAAATCCTCGTTGCCTTTTTCAGGAAAAGAAGATCGATATAGTGAGACATTAGTTGGAAAAACCAACAGTGTTATTTCCCATTATTTAGGCGATGAAAACCACTCAATCAATCCACAAATTGTTTTTAATACTCTAAGACTTTTGATTGATAAACAGCGGAGAAATAAAATTACTACTTCCGAAATAGATGTTGAAGATGCACTCTCTCAGAAGGGAATCCGCACATCTGATGTTAAAGCAGTAATAGATCAAGCGGCCAAATTTCAACACCTTACCAAGAACGAGATTTTTCAACACGCCTCGCAAATATTTAGTCCTGCCGAATTTTTGGCGATTAAAAGTGAATACCCTACCTTTTTATCCTATCGAGCCAATCTCTCTGACCAAGCTTATCAAGATGCACTCAAAATTCTTCAAGAAGAATATTGGTCCTTAACTGCAAAATATGACTCTCTTGATGAGATTATCCGAATTACTGCTCAAAACTGTTGCCAAAAGATTCCCTATTATAGCCTTGCAATTATACAAATAATGGCAATTGTTATTGTATATAGTTAAGAGGTGAACGTATGAGTATATTTTATAAAAGCCTATTGATACTCGATAAAGGGAAAAATGTTGCAAGGAAAATCGAATTTCAGCCGGGCATTAATATTGTCACCTCGCATCTCAATAGTGTCGGAAAAACATCATTATCTTTGATGCTTTTGCATAGTTTTGGTGCCAAAGTTAGATTCAGCGATAAATGGGACCTATCCAATGTATTTACAAAATTGACCATACAAAAAGATTCAAGTGAAATTGAGATTATCCGGCACAGGGACACTTATACAATTATTACTGGCGACGAAAAATATTATTACCCTCTTCAAAAAAATGGTTATGCAGAAAAACTGTATGAACTGCTGGGCCTCACCATCAAAATCAAGGATAAAAACTCCGATACATACTCTACTGCTATACCCTCACTGTATCTTCTTCCCTATTTCTTATCGCAAACAAAAACTGATGAGGATAGATCAGTTTTTGAGGATTTAAATATGTATTTAAAGTCCGATTTACGTGACGCTTTGTACTACCATGTAGGTGCATTAGATAACCATTATTCTTCCGTTATTCAACAACTGACACAGTCGCGAAAAAAGCTTGAAGAACTACGAAAATCACGTGAAAAGCAAATTTCTGAAATAGAATACTTGGAAAGAAAATTGGCCGAATCTAAAAGCGCAAAGTTAATAGATAGTGATGCTGATTTAGACGCAGATATCGCTGTATACCAGAAATATTCTAAGAAGAAGCAGGATTATTACTCATTGGTTAAGACCCAATCTGATATAAAGCATAAAATCAAGTTGTTGAACGCTACATTAAAAGACAATTTGGTCTATACCGCAAAATTATTAGATGGGGAAGATATTATTTGTCCTGTATGCAACTCAAATATTACTGACTTTATTTCTTCAGCATTAAAGGTTGGAATTGCGGAAAGTGATATAAACACTGAACTTGCCAGTCTGAAGGCCGATTTGCTGAATACTGATAGAAAAATTGCGCTTGCTAAGCCTAAATTAGATGAATTACATCAAGAAATTATGTTGATTGAGCAGCAACGAGAAAATGTTAAGATTACACGTGCCATTATTGTTTGGAATGAAGAGTTGTTGGTTGCAAAGAAAAATTTTGCTGAAATACAGTTGCAGATAGATTCCCTTGAGGCATCAATAAAAGGATACTCAGAGGAAATGAGAAACTATAACGAAAAAAAGCAATCAGCTGATAAAAGTTATCGATCTGCATTTGTCACACTGCTAAATGCAACCAATATCAGTACAGATGGACTCGACATTAGCAGTTTGAATTTATATGATTCTCTACATTTAAGTGGAAGCGAAATTCCTCGGGTAGCAATTTCGCGGTTCTTTTCCTTATTAGAAAGTAAAACTGCTGACAGTATTGTTATGCCTATTATCTTCGACTTTCCAAATTTGGATATGACCGAGGAAAACCTAACAAAATGTTTTCAAGTAATGTGCGAAAAAATTTCTGATACAAAAACTTATCCTCAAAGCTTTATATTCTCTATCAATTGTGAAGAACGAATATCTAAGGCCGGTGCCTCATTAGAGAAAATCAATATTATTGATATAGAGAGTCTTCCCATGGATGATTCCGCAAATCCAAAGCTATTATGCAAACACGATTATAGTGCTTACTCAAAAGAAATTAGTGAGATGATTAATTCTTAAAATAGCATATATCCATTCTTCTCCCCCCAAAACTCCGAACTTGCATTTCGGCATTTTTTGTATGTTCAATTATTGCCGGCCAAGTTCTTTCCGCACCTCATTGTAGTATCTATACACCGTATTCTTATCTACCCCCACCTCTCTTGCAATAAGGCTCTTGCTGGTGACCTCCGGGTGCTCCCGCATATAGGCGGCAATGGCTTTCTTCTTCTCACTGATTCCGTCCGGGATAGCCTCCAGGTCTCCGCTTTCTTTGATGGCCTTAATCTCCGCCCTCATCTGCTCGATCAGCCCAGGCAGGAGCGCCTCACATTCCTCCCGCGTTTTGGCGTACACATTGCGGGAGTGCTTCTTGCCGTCCGGCCACATAGGGGAGTAACGGCCCTCCCAGCAGTTCTCGCTGATCTGGGTGATGCAGCCGGTGCCGGGCTTCCGTTTCCTTCCTACATAGGGCTGGAATGTGGTCATGGCTTGTTTCTCTTGCGGCTCCGCAGGTGATTCCTGCGGAGCCGCTTTTCCTATTTTCTGGTCGATCTTTGCCGCAGCCTCGGACCGCATCGGGTTGGTGATGTGAGTGTAGATGTCCAGCGTAGTGGCCGCCGACACGTGGCCCAGCATGGCGGAGAGGGTCTTCACATCCATCCCGTTTCCCAGAGCGATGGTGGCAAATGTGGTAAGCGTCAAGTAAAGTGACGGGTAGACAGACATGAGAGAATAGTGGTGGAACGTTTTGAGACGTTCCGGCACTATTAACTATTAGGCGGTGTATCCGGATGACGAGCAATGAACTGAAGCACCAGGCAAAGGTTCAGAAATGGGGATTGGCAATACAGGACTGCCGGAGCAGCGGGCTGTCAGTGCGGGAGTGGTGCCGCCAGCGGGGCATCACGCCAACAACATATTACCGATGGGAAAGAGAGGTTCTGTCCGGTATAGGTAGGAAAGACGCCGAGGGACGTTCTGGGGGCACATTTGTAGAACTGCCAGCACCGCAACCATTGCGAAATAATTCGGAACGTACCGCTACACTCAACATCGGGAGTAGCAGCATTGATCTGTATCAGGAAATGGGGCCGGAATTGCTGCGGACTCTGGTGGAGCTGCTGAGACAATGCTGAACGATTTTACCGGAGCAGACAAGGTCTACATCGCCTGTGGATATACAGATCTGCGCAAAGGGATCGATGGTTTGGCCACGATGGTACAGCAGCAGTTTGAACTGGACCCATTCACCAACACACTGTTTCTGTTCTGCGGGCGAAAGCGGGACCGAATAAAAGGGCTGTACTGGGAACGGGATGGCTTCATCCTCCTCTACAAGAGGCTGGAGCAGGGAGCGTACCAGTGGCCGAGGTCCGAAGTTGAGGTGAAGATGCTGACGCCGCAGCAGTACCGCTGGCTGATGGAAGGGCTGAAGATCGAACAGCCCAAAGCGCACAAAGCAGTGACTGGCCTGAGTATGGTATAGCATTGAAAATTGGATGCTATTTTCTCGCAAACCATTGAAAGAACTGGTATTTCAAGGGTTTTTATGTTATAATAAAGATATGAAAAACGAAGTGAACATTACCACAAGCAGCACAGAAATGATGACCATTTCCCGTGCGGAATATGAGTCTCTAAAGGCGGAACGAGACGAACTGAACCAGAAGCTGGACTGGCTGATGGAACAGGTGCGTCTTGCCAAAAAGAAGGTCTATGGGACATCCTCCGAGCAGACGAAGGAGGAGTTGGTTGGCCAGCTGAGTTTCATGTTTGATGAGACGGAAGCATGGCTGTCTACCAGGAGGACTGCCACGAGGGAAACCAGGGTTGCCGCTCATACCCGGCAGAAGCGATCCTCCCGTGTGGAGGAGGTTCTGCCTGAGAACATCCCTGTTGAGGTGGTGGAGCACCGCGTCCCGGAGTCTGAACGTAACTGTCCTGAATGCGGTACGCTCATGACAGAGATTGGGACCGAGGTGCGCCGTACTCTGGTAATGGTCCCTGCCCAGGTGAAGATCCGGGAAGATGTTTATTTTACATACGCCTGCCAGAACTGCAAGCAGACAGGGACGGAAACACCTATCCTGAAAGCCCCCAAAGAGCCTCCCCTGATTTCGGGCAGCTATGCCTCCCCGGAGGCTGTGGCCCATATCATGGTGCAGAAGTTTGTGATGTACGCTCCGCTGTACCGGCAGGAACAGGAATGGAATCGTGCTGGGGTGATGCTCTCCCGGCAGACGATGAGCAACTGGGTGCTGCGGGTGGCGGAGGACTGGCTGCGGCCCATCTATGACCACTTGCACCGGCAGTTGCTTCAGCGCGAGGTTCTCCATGCGGATGAAACAACCTTGCAGGTGCTGAAGTTGGAAGGGCAGACAGCCAGGAGCAAGTGCTATATGTGGCTGTACCGGACTGGCGGAGACGCCGAGCATCCCATAGTTCTGTATGAGTACCAGCAGAACCGGAAGGCGGAGAATGCCGAAGCATTCCTCAAGGGCTTTACGGGCTGGCTCCATGCGGATGGGTATTCCGGCTACCACCGATTGCCGGAGAACATCCGGGTGGTTGGCTGCTGGGCGCATCTGCGGCGAAAGTTTGACGAGGCGGTGAACGCCTTGCCAAAAGAGCAGCAGGTTGGCTGCACGGCGTTGGAGGGACTGCAATACTGTAATATTCTTTTCGCCATTGAAAAGGAACTAGCGGATCTGCCGCCGGAAGAACGTTATATCCAGCGTCTGGCTCGGTCCAAGCCGGTGATGGACGCTTTGTTGGCATGGGCGGAAACGAAGACCGCCCCGCCCAAGTCCTCTTTGGGAAAGGCGCTGTACTATCTGCGGGAGCAGTGGCCATATCTGAAACGCTTTTTAGAGGACGGGCGTCTGGAAATAAGCAACAACCGGGCGGAGCGGAGCATTAAACCCTTTGTGATGGGGCGGAAGAACTGGCTGTTCGCCAATACGGAGGGCGGTGCTCAGAGCAGCGCCATTGTTTACAGTCTGATTGAAACGGCCAGGGAGAATAACCTTGATCCATACCGATATTTGGTTCATGTGTTTTCCAAGGCACCCGGACTGGCAGTTACCGACAAGAACTGGGCCGCAAAGCTGCTCCCGGAAAATATTCCCCCAGAATGTTGTATTACAAAGAAATAGAATATATCTTGTGAAAGCGGGATTGCCATTGGTAAGCCCGCTTTTGCTTTTTCCAATAGGGATTATTGGCACCGCGGTGTGGAAAAACAAGGAAGTTTTGTCCTGTTTTATCCCATGTCGTCTATCTGTCTGATCTTGTCATATTATGGAACTATCTTATGAAAGGTGGTTCTTTTATGGCAAACACAGAAATTTTCCTGCGCAATATTTTTGGTACAACTCGTCCGAATATTCGTCCACTCGTTCTTGCTCTAAACATTACCAATGACCTCTTATTTGAACAGCATATCTCCATGTCCGATATTAAAGCAACGAAACATATTTACCCCGATGTTGCCAGACTGCTTCATAAAAAGCCTGAAACTGTGTACAAGAGCGTGATACGCTTGGCGCATCGCTGCTGGGATGCACTTGTGGAACAAGATTTGGTTCTTTCTTATCTGGGACGCTCTATGAAGCAGGAACCAGATCCCAGCGTTTTTATTACCTATCTAGCTGTCTACATTCAATCCGATATCCCGTTTTTTGAATTCATTGAGCGTGACCCTGGTTTTCTTTTCCGAGACTCGCCTGACATATTCGGAATGTCTGATATTCCGCCTGAATCGACTACAAAGTTGCTGCTGCGCAACAAACCGCTCCTGGTTTCTCAAGCAATGGCTTTTACATCCCCGGCCGGATTGACCACATTTCCTGTCTGTCCCGCGTGTATGGCCACTTTGGAACGTGAAGGCCAGAACTTTTGTGACCATTGCGGACAACGCCTGGATTGGCGTTGGTACAAGCACGCCCAGATCATCTACCCCGGGCAAAAATCAGCACTCAATATTCTTGACAAGGATGATGTTCTAATCTCCACTTAAAAGGGATTGAAATATTTAATAAAGTCTTTAGAAACCATATAAGGAGATGATACGATGGTTGCCTCCTCAGCCATTTGTGATCTATTATACCAGCTTGGAATATCCGCTAATTACAAAGGATTTCTCCATACCGCTTATGCAGTATCTTTGTGCGTGGAACAGCAAGACAGGCTTTTGTTGGTGACAAAGTGGCTGTATCCCGATGTCGCCAGGAAGTATGGGACGAACTGGAAGGCGGTGGAACGAAATATTCGAACTGTATCTACTATTGCCTGGAAGCACAATCTCCCCTTGTTGGAATCTCTTTCCCATAGACACCTTGACAGGCGCTTGCGTTCCGCTGAATTTCTTGCTGTACTTTTCCATGCAGTCTGCTCTGACGAATTTGAGCGCCCTGCTTAAATTGTAGTCTCAAAATTTTTATTGCTTCCAGAAGCAAAGAATGAGAGCAGACAAAGTATTGGCTGCTCTCGTTCTTTTTATCTCATATTATATTTGACGCTTACTAAGCATGTCCCCCCTTCTTCTGATTTTGCTATTTCCAATTTCTAGAACATGCTACTACTCCAGATAAATATAGAATGGCGCATACAGTATCCGAAGCCCCTCCTCGGAAATAAAACAGGTCAAATTTTCGTAAGAACTCAATTATTATTGCTCCGAGCAAAATGGTTACAGAAAAGATAGCAACCTTTTTAATAGTTGATTTAATTACTGTCTTCAAATTAGTTCCCATCAGGACACATCACTAGATGTGCAGGTAATTGTCCGGTCTAAAGAGATTTCTTCTTGTGCGGTCAAGAGCGAATCAAGCGTATATCCAGCATAAAGATTAAGTTTGACGCTGGACTTGTTGTAAGAACAAACAAAGGTTGCAGCTGGTTCAAACCGACAATTATCTTTCTGCGCATCTTTTTCAAGCGCTAACTCCCAAATTGCATCTGTGGAAGTACACTGAGTTGAGATTTCCGTGTCATAAATATTGCGAGTATAGGATTTTGAATGTCCAAAGGATATATTATCTAAACTCACACCAACGCTGACTTCATAGGTCTCAGTGCCAGATGTAATAGTCCTACTGGGACCGTAGTCATCCAAGGTCACACTGGTAGTTACGGGTACCAGTTCTACCGTCATTTCTTCCCCTTCGTACTTACTCTCGTATTGGTAATTATCATCATGCAGTACCGCCCCAGGAATCCCATTAATGTCACAGAACACTAAATAGTAATCTTCTTTGTCATAGTTCTGCACAGTATAGAATTCATAATCGGCTACCAGTTTTCCTTTTGGAGGTCTTGTATATGTGTAGGACTTACTTCCCAAGTATTCACCCTCTTCATCGCTGGCCATAGGACGAAGGGACTGGTCATTTTGATTGATGTCTTTCGACATAATCTGGGCAACCGTTTCGTCAATCAAAGCATCGTAGTCTTGGGTATCATCATATCCGACGTTGATTGTGTGGGTTGAAATCGTATTATTGCGATCTAAGTAATATATGGTTGCAATATCCTTCCCCGGTCCGATAGACGAGTTAGACATCATACTAGAGCTTGGCTCTGTACTGTCTTGGGCTGCAAGGTCAAAATAGCGATCTAAAACAGTTGTAGATGATCCGTTATCGTTTCGATAAACAATAATCCCGTTTTTAGCTAGGAACTCTTTTAGCAGCGCAGGACTGTCAAGATCAGTCACTACACTATAGTTGGAAGGCGTAAGCGTCAAAACACAGTTATCCTCACCTGATACGGATTGAATCTCCTCTATCGATACTTCGATATAGTCTGGATTGTTTAGTGACTCGCTAGAAAATGCAAGTGTAGCAGTGGTCAACAACGCTATGGCACAAATAACGGCCGCAATATTTTTTAACATACAACTCACTCCTTATAAGTAATTCAAATCAGATCTTGCATCTCAATCACTCGCTTTAGGTTTGCAATCCCAGTAGTAACCTTAGTCTCATTATAATAGCGCCAAGACAGTTCATAGGAGGAAGTAAAGGTGACAGATTTTCGATCAGTGCTAATAGTGTATTGATCCTTTAATTCTTTGCTCTCCACATCAAAGTAAAGCAAATGGAGGTCAGGCGACATTGAGGAATTTGCATTGGTAATTTTATCAAAAATATAATCACCACTTGAATTTACCTTTGCAGTCCAATCAAATTCAATTGTTTGAGTCCAGTCAAAATCTGTAAGTGTACCCACTCCGCCAATCTCCACCCAGAGCACAGTGAAATCCCCATTATAGTGCCCGGACATAACTTCACTATCCGCGTATGTAATTATAGAATTGGATAAAAGATCCGAAAATGTTACATCGATAGAATCTACATATCCGAGAGTGTCTATCCCCACAACAGACTGCGAAGAAGCATCTGTGTTTGCGGCAAGCGATGGAATACAAAAGCAAAAACAACAAATCAGAACACTGATTCCTGAAAGCAACTTTCTCGTTTTCATAATTCGTATGCTCCTGTCAAAACAGATTTTATCCATCATCAGACTAATGGATTGCATAAAGTGAAATCAAAGAACTTTATATTTTTACGGAGTCGGCGTGCCAACGATCTCATATTCTCCCACCACAGTCACACCGTCCGACTCATAGACCGGAATCATCCGGCCTCCCTGCCACTTCTCCAGATAGGCAGGCACTTCTTCCGGCGTCTTGGGAATCTCCAGGTCGCTCACACGATAGTAGCCGGACGCCCCGTTGGTGGCGTTCACCGCCACCAGATCAGGCAGGTATCCCAGGCGGGAGCGGACCATAGGTCTCGCCATTCTCGTTCACAGCATAGGCAATCCCATCCCTCTCGTTTTCAATCATGCGGAAGTATTCCTCGGAGATCACGATCTGGTACTGGTCCACCACATTGCCCTCCAGGTCATACATGGGGACCAGCCAGCCCTCCTGACCGTTGCGGGCCATCTCCAGCACCGTCTCACGGTACTCAGCAGCCTCTTCTGGAGTGTTGGCGCTGGGCAGGAAATCCTCTGCCTTGACATAGCCCTCGGTGCCATTTACGCCCAGAGCAGCCACCAGATTGGGCATCTCGCCCACCAGATTGGTCAGCAGATAGGAGCCATAGGACTCACCGGCGGTGGTCACGGGATAGCTGCCGTCCGGCTCCAGGGTCTCAGCGGCCAACGCCTGAGTGGCGGCAGCAGCCCGGGAGCCGCCGTAGGTATCGGTGTCCGGCGTGGAATAAGAATTGTATTTGGAACCATTTCGGACATACACGGTCCCGGTAGCATAGACCACGTCAGAGGTCGTCTTCGAGCTTGTTGTAGAGGAGGCAAAGGTATCTCCAGACCCGTTGTAGAAGGTTGTGGAGGTGGCGAGCGGCTTGTTCTGCGTCTCGCTGTAAAGGACACCCTGGGCCCCCACGGTGTTTGCGCTCATCTTTTCGACATCCGCATTTGCAGTCCAGGCGCTGGCTCTGAACGTGCGGCTGGAATCAGGATAGAGACAGCTCCAGTAGTCGTAGGTCAATCCGCCGGTGGTGACAGAATCCACATCGGACTTGATCTCATACGAGGCTGCCTGGGAGGGCAGGATACCCACCAGGAGCGCCGCGCACAGGAGGGCAGACAGCGAACCGGTAATCTTTTCATCTGTTTCATGGGGTTCTCCTTTCCATAATAGCGGCAAAGGGCAGCAGCCCTTTGTCAATCCTATTCCAGGGCAAATCTCGGCGCCGATTTTGTCCTTCATCTTCTTTATGTCGCCAGTGCAGGATTTTGTTGCACTGATTTTTAAATTTTCCCAATTTTTTTGCTCCTGGTCCGAAGGGGCTCTTTGCGCCTCCTTTCCCTCTGTGAAAACAGGGGAACGACCAGGGCGTTGGGGCGTAAGCGTCAAGTAAAGTGACGGGTAGACAGACATGAGAGAATAGTGGTGGAACGTTTTGAGACGTTCCGGCACTATTAACTATTAGGCGGTGTATCCGGATGACGAGCAATGAACTGAAGCACCAGGCAAAGGTTCAGAAATGGGGATTGGCAATACAGGACTGCCGGAGCAGCGGGCTGTCAGTGCGGGAGTGGTGCCGCCAGCGGGGCATCACGCCAACAACATATTACCGATGGGAAAGAGAGGTTCTGTCCGGTATAGGTAGGAAAGACGCCGAGGGACGTTCTGGGGGCACATTTGTAGAACTGCCAGCACCGCAACCATTGCGAAATAATTCGGAACGTACCGCTACACTCAACATCGGGAGTAGCAGCATTGATCTGTATCAGGAAATGGGGCCGGAATTGCTGCGGACTCTGGTGGAGCTGCTGAGACAATGCTGAACGATTTTACCGGAGCAGACAAGGTCTACATCGCCTGTGGATATACAGATCTGCGCAAAGGGATCGATGGTTTGGCCACGATGGTACAGCAGCAGTTTGAACTGGACCCATTCACCAACACACTGTTTCTGTTCTGCGGGCGAAAGCGGGACCGAATAAAAGGGCTGTACTGGGAACGGGATGGCTTCATCCTCCTCTACAAGAGGCTGGAGCAGGGAGCGTACCAGTGGCCGAGGTCCGAAGTTGAGGTGAAGATGCTGACGCCGCAGCAGTACCGCTGGCTGATGGAAGGGCTGAAGATCGAACAGCCCAAAGCGCACAAAGCAGTGACTGGCCTGAGTATGGTATAGCATTGAAAATTGGATGCTATTTTCTCGCAAACCATTGAAAGAACTGGTATTTCAAGGGTTTTTATGTTATAATAAAGATATGAAAAACGAAGTGAACATTACCACAAGCAGCACAGAAATGATGACCATTTCCCGTGCGGAATATGAGTCTCTAAAGGCGGAACGAGACGAACTGAACCAGAAGCTGGACTGGCTGATGGAACAGGTGCGTCTTGCCAAAAAGAAGGTCTATGGGACATCCTCCGAGCAGACGAAGGAGGAGTTGGTTGGCCAGCTGAGTTTCATGTTTGATGAGACGGAAGCATGGCTGTCTACCAGGAGGACTGCCACGAGGGAAACCAGGGTTGCCGCTCATAC
Organism: Lawsonibacter asaccharolyticus; assembly: GCA_003112755.1. Taxonomy (NCBI): domain Bacteria; kingdom Bacillati; phylum Bacillota; class Clostridia; order Eubacteriales; family Oscillospiraceae; genus Lawsonibacter; species Lawsonibacter asaccharolyticus. Next base: position 41,319 of record BFBT01000003.1, read on the forward strand.
CCGGCAGAAGCGATCCTCCCGTGTGGAGGAGGTTCTGCCTGAGAACATCCCTGTTGAGGTGGTGGAGCACCGCGTCCCGGAGTCTGAACGTAACTGTCCTGAATGCGGTACGCTCATGACAGAGATTGGGACCGAGGTGCGCCGTACTCTGGTAATGGTCCCTGCCCAGGTGAAGATCCGGGAAGATGTTTATTTTACATACGCCTGCCAGAACTGCAAGCAGACAGGGACGGAAACACCTATCCTGAAAGCCCCCAAAGAGCCTCCCCTGATTTCGGGCAGCTATGCCTCCCCGGAGGCTGTGGCCCATATCATGGTGCAGAAGTTTGTGATGTACGCTCCGCTGTACCGGCAGGAACAGGAATGGAATCGTGCTGGGGTGATGCTCTCCCGGCAGACGATGAGCAACTGGGTGCTGCGGGTGGCGGAGGACTGGCTGCGGCCCATCTATGACCACTTGCACCGGCAGTTGCTTCAGCGCGAGGTTCTCCATGCGGATGAAACAACCTTGCAGGTGCTGAAGTTGGAAGGGCAGACAGCCAGGAGCAAGTGCTATATGTGGCTGTACCGGACTGGCGGAGACGCCGAGCATCCCATAGTTCTGTATGAGTACCAGCAGAACCGGAAGGCGGAGAATGCCGAAGCATTCCTCAAGGGCTTTACGGGCTGGCTCCATGCGGATGGGTATTCCGGCTACCACCGATTGCCGGAGAACATCCGGGTGGTTGGCTGCTGGGCGCATCTGCGGCGAAAGTTTGACGAGGCGGTGAACGCCTTGCCAAAAGAGCAGCAGGTTGGCTGCACGGCGTTGGAGGGACTGCAATACTGTAATATTCTTTTCGCCATTGAAAAGGAACTAGCGGATCTGCCGCCGGAAGAACGTTATATCCAGCGTCTGGCTCGGTCCAAGCCGGTGATGGACGCTTTGTTGGCATGGGCGGAAACGAAGACCGCCCCGCCCAAGTCCTCTTTGGGAAAGGCGCTGTACTATCTGCGGGAGCAGTGGCCATATCTGAAACGCTTTTTAGAGGACGGGCGTCTGGAAATAAGCAACAACCGGGCGGAGCGGAGCATTAAACCCTTTGTGATGGGGCGGAAGAACTGGCTGTTCGCCAATACGGAGGGCGGTGCTCAGAGCAGCGCCATTGTTTACAGTCTGATTGAAACGGCCAGGGAGAATAACCTTGATCCATACCGATATTTGGTTCATGTGTTTTCCAAGGCACCCGGACTGGCAGTTACCGACAAGAACTGGGCCGCAAAGCTGCTCCCGGAAAATATTCCCCCAGAATGTTGTATTACAAAGAAATAGAATATATCTTGTGAAAGCGGGATTGCCATTGGTAAGCCCGCTTTTGCTTTTTCCAATAGGGATTATTGGCACCGCGGTGTGGAAAAACAAGGAAGTTTTGTCCTGTTTTATCCCATGTCGTCTATCTGTCTGATCTTGTCATATTATGGAACTATCTTATGAAAGGTGGTTCTTTTATGGCAAACACAGAAATTTTCCTGCGCAATATTTTTGGTACAACTCGTCCGAATATTCGTCCACTCGTTCTTGCTCTAAACATTACCAATGACCTCTTATTTGAACAGCATATCTCCATGTCCGATATTAAAGCAACGAAACATATTTACCCCGATGTTGCCAGACTGCTTCATAAAAAGCCTGAAACTGTGTACAAGAGCGTGATACGCTTGGCGCATCGCTGCTGGGATGCACTTGTGGAACAAGATTTGGTTCTTTCTTATCTGGGACGCTCTATGAAGCAGGAACCAGATCCCAGCGTTTTTATTACCTATCTAGCTGTCTACATTCAATCCGATATCCCGTTTTTTGAATTCATTGAGCGTGACCCTGGTTTTCTTTTCCGAGACTCGCCTGACATATTCGGAATGTCTGATATTCCGCCTGAATCGACTACAAAGTTGCTGCTGCGCAACAAACCGCTCCTGGTTTCTCAAGCAATGGCTTTTACATCCCCGGCCGGATTGACCACATTTCCTGTCTGTCCCGCGTGTATGGCCACTTTGGAACGTGAAGGCCAGAACTTTTGTGACCATTGCGGACAACGCCTGGATTGGCGTTGGTACAAGCACGCCCAGATCATCTACCCCGGGCAAAAATCAGCACTCAATATTCTTGACAAGGATGATGTTCTAATCTCCACTTAAAAGGGATTGAAATATTTAATAAAGTCTTTAGAAACCATATAAGGAGATGATACGATGGTTGCCTCCTCAGCCATTTGTGATCTATTATACCAGCTTGGAATATCCGCTAATTACAAAGGATTTCTCCATACCGCTTATGCAGTATCTTTGTGCGTGGAACAGCAAGACAGGCTTTTGTTGGTGACAAAGTGGCTGTATCCCGATGTCGCCAGGAAGTATGGGACGAACTGGAAGGCGGTGGAACGAAATATTCGAACTGTATCTACTATTGCCTGGAAGCACAATCTCCCCTTGTTGGAATCTCTTTCCCATAGACACCTTGACAGGCGCTTGCGTTCCGCTGAATTTCTTGCTGTACTTTTCCATGCAGTCTGCTCTGACGAATTTGAGCGCCCTGCTTAAATTGTAGTCTCAAAATTTTTATTGCTTCCAGAAGCAAAGAATGAGAGCAGACAAAGTATTGGCTGCTCTCGTTCTTTTTATCTCATATTATATTTGACGCTTACGTTGGGGCGACCTTATGTAGGGCTGGATTGCCGGACAGCAACTCTCACAGGGCATCCATGCTGGCACGATTCATCTGCCACCCGAGCAGTTCCGGCCAGAAAAAAAGAAAGGCGCGGCAAGGGGTCCCCCTGCCGCACCAAGCTTGATTTTTTATTTTCCGGTCACATAGAATGTTCTTGTTCTGGTGTCTCGCTCCGAACCATCGTCCGCAAATACCGCGACTACCACTTTATATTCTATGTCTTCCTCACTGTCGCACTCGATTACATTTGCAAAAGTTTTGGCGTTTGATTTAGCCATGCCAGAATCATTTTCGTCCCAAGATTCAAACAAAATCCACCGAGATCCGGATTTTTCATACACATCAATACTCTCACAGCCGATTTCATCCATCGTTGCAGTACCCGAAATATAAAAATCAATTGCAATCGTGCCAGATAAAGCTGTAACATCAACAGAATAAGTTCTAATCTGTTCACTTGCCCTTGCAAAAGTTGGAACAGCAAACGCCACTATACAGGCCAACGCAATAATCATAGAAAAAAACCGCTTCATTTTCATTTTATTTCACTCCTCAGTAAAGGGATTGGACGAGTCTTTTCAAATCGTCCATCGGTAATGTTGTTGAGATGCTGTATTCCAGATTCTCAACGCTCCAAACTGCAACCTTTCGCTCAAGATTGCTGAATAGATAATGTGTAACTCCATGGTACTGGTATTCGTCAACTGGTGTGTCGTCCTTTTCATAAATTGCCTGGGGCTCTCCCATATTCTGAATAACGCAAAAGTCAAACAAATCTGAATTTTTAGCATAAAAGCTCTCATAAATCAGCTGTCCGTTTATCTCAGAAATATATAGGGAAGACTCATTTAATCTAAAACTATTGGGGACTTCAGGAAAATAAAAAGGCAGATCCCGTCGCTTCAACTCAGCCTGAAGTTCCTGATATTCTTCCGGGACAGGTTTATCCGGCTCTGTGTAATGGAATTGAGCCTCCGCGCCAGACGTGGCCAGCGTACTGGCATCTCCAAAGCTGAACGCATCGGCAGTCCAGCGCGCAATCGCGCCAAAAACGTCCAGACCAGAAGCCTGTGCCACGACCATTCCACTGAACAAACAGGCAACCAACACCGCCGCAACCAGAACAGTCCGCAGCAGCTGGCGGCCTCTGCGGATGCCATGGCTGGGGACAACAGAACTTTTAGCAGGGGTCAGTTCCTCAGATATTGACCGGATCTTATCCCGAAACTCGGCATAAGTGGTCGCCGCATCCGGGTATTCCGGCATAGGGGCCACACGGTCCAGTGCCTCCAGATATGCATCGATCACCGCGTCGTCATAGGTCTCATCGGACATAAAATCCAAAGCCCGCTCCATATCATCTGCCAACTGTGATGCTGTCAGCTTGCTCAGCCGTTCTGGCGTGACATCTAAAAATGATGGCTTCCCATCTTGTTCATGTTTGGTCAAAGGAGAATCCATGTTCACCCCTCCTTCCCTTCCCCTCCATTGTTTATATGTCTGGAACACACCGTTTCGTTACAGGGGGAAAGAAAAAATTTTAAAAATCATGTATCGTTCAGAAATCGCTTGCATCGCTGTAGGGCCCGATGGAGCCGGCTTCGGCAGGCCCCCTCCGATATCCCCAGCCGGTCCCCGATCTCCGCATAAGACAGCCGCTGTTCAAACCGCAGGATCAGGATCTCTCGGTCTTCTTTGGACAGCTGCTTGGGAAGGGCCAGTTCCAAAGGCATCTCCGGATCATTCACGGACAGGGATTCGATCACGGACTCCAGAGGCACCTCCGGATGGCTTTCGGAACGGCGCCGCTCATTGAAGATCAGGTTTTTCAGGGCAGTCATCAACCATCCCTCCGGTTTAGGATGCACCATCAACTCTTCTTTTCGGAAAAGCGCCAGCAGAAAGGCGTTCTGGACCAGGTCCTGTGTCTTCTCTATGCTGCCAGTCATGCGGTACGCCAGTTTAAACATTTTTTCATATTGCTTCTCATAAAGAGAACGAAAAAAACGCTCCGACGGGTCCAACAGGACTTCACCTCTTTGCTCTCTAATCTAATTCATAGTCTGCCAGCATACTGGTAAACTCCACAACAAGTCCCAGCCTTTTGGAATCCAGTTCACTGGTGAGCTGGTCCAGTCTCTGCTGGAGCGCAGTGCGCCTTGCGCTGACCAAGGTTTTCCCCAGGAGAGTATTGCAGTCGATTTGCAGCGCATCAGAAATTGCCACCAGAGTGGCGAGGCTCAGCTTCGTCCGTCCAGTCTCAATATGGCTGATATGCTGGTCTGATACATTGATGATCTCAGCCAGATCCTTTTGCCGCAGCCCACATATCCGGCGGTATTTTTGAATATTTTGACCGATTTCCAAATAATCCAATTCCATTATAGCATACTCTCCCACAGAATAGAAGTAAGCGGGCGGGACGATCTGTTTAAGATATAGTAGCGTAACGGATTGGATTTTATAATGGTTCAAAAAGGCGTTAATGCCTATATAAATATAAAATGTCACTTTTTTAACGATATGTGCAAAAAAGCTCCGCCACCGTTGGTAAAACGGTGGCGGAGCCTCCCCCTCAAATGTTGTTTTGCATCATATACTCCGCTACTTGGTATGCTATATTATGTGAAGAATGGGTATTGCAATAGTCTTCCAAGGATCTCTCCAAATCTGCGCGGGCTAACAGTTCCTCCATTCCATTGAAGTTAGCAGCAAGAGTTTCTATCCCGATGGACATGTCCCCCCATGCAAACACATCAATTAAATATGGGTAATTCAGGACAGTTTCCAAAAGCGCCGGAGTAGTCAGCCGTCGCAGAACACTGGTTTCGATTTGGCATAAACTTTTCTTTTCCGATGTTGATAGACTGGACCACTCAGGATCGCTTTGCGTGATGGGATATTCATATGGCTGGTCAATTGGAGCAAGTGTTTGGACATAGAGAATCCCTAAAATTATTGCTAAGATACAGCAACTGCATATAGGAATTGCATGCTTTGATCTTCTCATGCATGATGCAAACCAAAAATATTTAGGCATGTCTTCTGACCCTATGATAGCAGAAAATTTAAACTCGTTTATCTATTTTTTAACAACCATATAACGCCAGATACAGTGGCAATAGTCAATACTAGGTAAAGAAGAACAGTTATAATTCCCGTCTCCATAAATTAATTACCGGAGATAGTCAGAACACTATGTTCCGTCTTCCAGGATGGTGGGCATTAGATATTCTTCTGTGGTCTCTGCATGACGTGCCTCCACCTCTGCATTTTGGACAGTGAACCCAACACAGAACAACACCGCGATAGACACCAACACAAATACGACCAGTGCCTTCATTCCGATACCTCCTTTTCATTTTTGGGGAACTGCGTATCATTTACCCATGGGAATCACCTGACCTTTTTCCTCAAAAGTACGCTTCTACCTATATATGTCGCATCACTTGACTTTTGTTTCTGCAAAATTTTATTTTGATTCGATTTTTCCGCGAAAAGCGGCTGGCCCGAGGTTGGGCCAGCCGCTTTCACTTATTCAAAGATACCGGGGGAGCTCTCTCAAGTATGCCGCACTATTTCCTTCACGTTGTTGGTTTTCGCTTGATGGCACAACGCCTTTATTGATATGAAGAAGCCCCCGTTGGCACACAGAGCAGACAATCCTTCCCCGGAAGAGGCGCGCCTTTCGGGTGCCGCCACAGAAGATGCAGGACATCTCCTGTCCATATTTCCGTCCGCCAGAAATTCAATGGAGCCACCGGGGATATTTCCATCTCCTTCCGCACCTGGATAGGAATGTACACCCGACCATTGTCATCCAGCACTCGGATATAGACTTCCGCTTCTCATCCTTCATTTCATTCTCTCCCTCTGCCTTTCGGGGCGGTGCCGTGCAGCCAGGGGGTGGGGACACTCACCACCTCCGGGGCGTTTTCCAGGTCCAGTACCACATGCCCCTCCGCACTGAGACAGCTGCCTGATGTCCGCTCCATACTCCCTCCGCAGAGTAGGACGTCCGCCATCTCCGCTACGGCCTGGCTCTCTCCATGGATTACCTGATGGAAGGCCGCCGCGTATCGCCGCTCCACATCTCCCCTGGGCGTGACCAGCTCCATCCACGTTTCCCCTCTGCCGTTCTGGGCCAGATACCGCAGCAAGGCAGGGAACACCGGGGCGCAGGTGGCCTCGTCCACCAGGAATCGGACGTTATGCCGGAAGCAGATCATTTGGAGCAACGCGAGAAAACGGTCGATCACTTCAAACACCACGTCCGGCCCCGCCTTCAGGTGCATCAATCCCACCACCAGGGGGAGGGCCCCCTCCCGGCGCATCATCTCATACCGGGCGATGAGCTGCTTCAGCAGGGCGACCCGGGTTTTGTACGCCATCTTGGACAAGGACGCTGTGGAGATACCGAGCTCTTCTGAGACCGCCCGGCGCTGCACACGGTCCCCGGCCTGGAAAACCAGCCGCTCTTCCCGCGGCAGGGCCCGGATGCGCTCTTTCAGATAGGCGGCGGTGTCCGGGTCGGTGACGTCCAGCACAGTCAGTCTCCTCCGGCGCCGGACGGAGGAGAGGATCTGCGCCTCTTCCCCCCGCAGCTCCAGGTACACATAGGAGATCAGGCAGTCGCACCGGCGTAGGATAGCCTGGAGCAGCCTGTGACGGCCCATATCGGGGCTGTTGTCCAGCACCGGGATACGGATGATCCGGTCAAAAACGCAGCAGGCCGCTGGTTCCTCCTGCCATTGGGCGCTGACCGCCAGAGTCAGGGTGACAATCCTGTCTGGATGCCGCCCCTTGATCCGCAGGGCGGCCGCCGCGCAGGCCCTCGGAAATTCACCAAACCACCCGGGGAAATACAGCTCCATTTCCCCGTGAGCGGCCAGGATCTCCTCCAGGGCCTCCTCAATCCGCTGCGTGACCTCATCATATATACGGAAGGGGTCGCCTAAGAAAGTGCAAACTTTCATTCTCACTCACTTCTTTTTATCTCCCTGTGCCCGTGCACGGGCATAGTGGGCAAATTTTATTGCTATCATGGATAAGTCAAATTCAATGGCATATCCTAAAGATAGCAAGGTAGTTCATTATGAAAGACGACTATTCTGAGATCATTGTCAACAGAATTCTATCACTGTGTAAGCAACGGGATATTTCTATATATCAACTGTCCATTATGAGTGGTGTGAGCCATTCGACGATTGATAATCTAGTCAACCGCAAGACATATAACCCGAAAATCAAAACGCTCCATAAAATTGCCTTGGCGTTTGGATTTACTCTGGCCGAATTGGTTGACTTTCCTGAGTTGAATGACTTTTCATTTGAAGACGAAGGTGATTCTTAAAAATTATGTAGTGTCCTGCACCTTGAGTTGAGTGTATCCTCTTAACGAGAGGATACACTTTTATATTTTCCCTTAGTATAACATACATTTTAATCTATTGGTACAATTTTTTCAAGTACATATAGAAAATATACGAATTACTTACCTTGGGATATTCTTTAAACAATATAGTACTTATAGTACAAGCGAATTCCGTGCTAAAAATTTTAGACCAAAGAGGAAATAAATTGCCACCCCCACACAAAAGAAAGGACGATTGTTTTGGCTGACAAAGGACAAAACATGGAATTAAACCTTGAACTGGGCCAGCGGGTAAAAGAGCTGCGTGAAGCACTCAATTTATCTCGAAAAGACTTAGCTGAATTGCTTGATATTTCCGATTATTTTTTAGTTGAAATTGAACTTGGCAGACGGGGCGTTTCAAATGTAACTTTATGTAAGTTAGCGGATGCCCTATGTACCACAACGGATTATTTATTAAGGGGTATCCATGGGCCTTCCGATATTAAGTCGATAACCGCTCTTCTGGAATCTGTTGATGAGCCGTTGTTGCATAGTGCCGAGCGATTGTTAAAAGAGTATATCAATGGTATCCACTATATAAGAGCAAAAGAACGGGATAAAATAACCTAATTACACAAGTAACTAGACTACAAGATGATACAGCAAATTTATTGTACAAAATCCTAGAGACTCAATAATTATTACAACATACAAAACTCATATAAACTCAATTGGATTCCCTGTATTTCTATCATTTTGATATAGCAAGGCATCCAAACGGAAACGGCTGACCGGTTCTCCGGCCAGCCGTTTCCGTAATTATTATGAAAAATCTTGTCGCTGTGAATACCCACCACCGCTTGACCCTATTCAGGCACCGCAGGCGGGAACTGATAGAAACTGGTCCCAGCGCCCGGAGTATATGAGAACTCTTTCAAAAGGTCTAAATCATCGTCGAAAATTTTTCGAGCATAGTCCGGGTCAAAGTCCAGAATTGCGTTTTTCAGGGCAGGTATATTGATTTTCGGCTCCCACGTCTTCTTTGACCTGTAATCCAGCAGTTCATAGAGGGGGATGCAGCTGGCCTCATATCTGTAAAACCGGAACCCGCAGGTGTTGTCAATCCCACTTTTGCGGTCACGCTCTGTAAGCTGAGCCAATTCCAGCGTCTCATCGCGCAAATCATCGCCCATGGGGTAGGCTATTGCCAGTACCCACCCAGCGTCTCTTGTTTCGAGCCAATAAAGCCCGTTCCACAGCTTTTCCAATCTGATAGGCTCACCCCACGGGGTCTCGTTCGGAATTGGAAATTCTCCAAAATATTCTGGACAGACCTCCATCCCTCGTGCTTCCTCTTCAATCAGGGTCTCACCCTCCGGCAGGGGCAGTCCATGATCTGTAAGATATCTGCTGATCTCATAGTTTATGACGTGTCTGCCTCTGTCAAAATAATCATCATTATGAAAGACAACTGCCTTTGCGAATGGCAGCGCCTCACCATAGTGCATTACTTTTGACGAAACCACTGGCGAACTTCTCATTACCAAAATATATTCTGCGCTAAAAAGTAGACTTCTTCTGGAAACACCGGTCCTAATGAAATAAACTCCAGGATATCTCTCTTCGGCGCACCTGATCGCACCATATCGCTCCTCAAAGCTGCTGCGCTCAAAAGGAAGATTTAGCGTCTCTTTTACAGTGTTCACCATAACTCCCCCATCAAATCCTCACCATTAATCCTCTATTGCATTGTGTGGGTAATCTATCAGGTATCTGTCCAGGAAAAGTAAATACTCCTCTGCATCCGGTCCCATTGCTCCCAGGATCTTTGTGACTCGGCGGCGCACCTCTTCAGTCTCGGCCTCTGATAGTTTCAAAAAATAGTGTTTCGTTTCGCGGTCCTCAAACCGGACATCATTGATGACCTCGTTGATCAGGACATCCATCATTTGGGCGGCAGAGCGAATGACGATCAATCCCTCGCCATCGTCCGGGTCCTCGACCTTTATTCGGATAAAGCCAACCTTTTCGGAGTATATGATATCAAAGAACCAGTGCGCCCGTATATATTCTTGAAATACTGAGAGAATACGGTCCAGTTGCTTCTTTTCTTCTGCTGAGTAAGTCACTTTCATCTCTCCTGTCACAACCATAACACATCCAGGATGGAGGGCTGTGCTTGATTCTAAATTCCTGCTCGAATTACTCGTATTCGGGTAATTCAGGGTATTGTTATTGCTATCATGAAAGCATGATCCTTGGATAAGGAGGGCTTTCAGATAGCACAATGGAAATGGATCTTGAATATGCTCAGATTCTTGTAGATAGGATCTTGTCGCTTTGCAGAGCCAAAGGGATCACAATCAACAAGCTATCTGAAATGAGCGGAGTCAGCCAGTCAACGCTGGATAATCTGGTAAATGGCAGGACATTTAATCCCAGAATCCGCACACTTCACAGAATTGCACTTGCATTCAGCATGACCGTAGCGGAGTTTCTGGATTTCCAATCGTTAAACGACTACTCTTTTGAAGACTCCACAGATGAATGAGGGCAGGCACATCAGTCGTTGTGTCTGTCTTTTTTTGCTGCCCCAATATTGCGGGAACTCCTAGCTTGTAGGCTGCCCCGTCGAAGACGGTCGCCTCGCTTCTATTATATATTGTGAAGCGGTGCAATGCTAGGCCAAGAACAGTAAAATTCAAACATTGAGGACAGCTGTGGAATCAGTCCACAGGGATTCGACTTGGACCTGACTTGTGAACAGTTTCCTCATTTGATTCAAATCATAACCACCGACCAGTGGTTTTCGCTTATAACAAGGAAAGAGCTGTTGCAGAATGATCTCGTTCTACAGTGGCTTCTTTTATTTTTTATCTGAGTTCGTTCCACTCTGATTCATCATCTGTCATTCAGCATCAAAAGCAGTCCCCGACAACGACAGCAAATTATGAACGGGGATCTGCTCTCCGCTCTCCAGAATCAGGACCTCCCTGTAAGTGTCAATTTTGCGGACTGTCCCGGTGGCGGTCAGATATTCCCCGCCCTCCTTTTTCCCGTCTGGACGGAACCAGGTCACCGTTACCTCTGGATGCTAATCCAGCAGCCCGGCCAGCACCCGGAGCTGCCCGTTCAGTTCTGCCTGGACACCCTCGTCCAACTCTTTTTGCGGCTGGGTCAACCGCCCCGCCTCCTGAAGGACCGCATCGTTGCCACTCAAGGCTGCAAAGGGAGAAAACTGCGCCGCCCGATCATGGCGGGACATCTGAGGGTGGAGCGCGGAGACATGATGGGGTAAGCAGAGCATATCGTCATATTTTCCGCTCATACCTAGCGCCCCCCGCTCTTCTGATTCCGCTCGCGGCTGGTGGCGCCGTCCTCCAGCGCGGTTCCCTTCAAAATGACGTTCCTGCCGAATTTCCTCTTGATATCCAGCACAGTGCTCTGAATCTTTTTCTCCCGCACCTGCTCTGCCAACTCCCGGCGCTTCTCCTCCTGCATGGCCTCATAGTCCACAAACAGATCCATCTACTCACCGGCGTGATCGATCAGCAGCTCCACATTAATCCCGAACAACTTATAGAGCAGGTCTTCATTGTGCAGGTCACCCGGGCCGCTGAGGGAGCAGCGCGCGATGTCCCCCATCGTATAAATGCCGTGCTCTGCCAGCCTTTTCCCATATACCCCGGCCCTACCCGCCAAAAATCTGTAATAGGGCGATGGGACCACAGGAGCTGCCGGTAGCTCAGCTCATTCAGCCTCGCGATGCGGACGCCGTCCTTGTCCGGCCGGATATGTTTGAAGACGATGTCCAGCGCAGCTTTGCAGAGGTAGAGGTTGGGACCAATCCCTGCGGTGACGGTAATTCCAGTGGTGTCAAGCACATCTTTGACCACCCGCTTTGCGAATTCCCACGGGGCCAGGCCGGTAGTCTGAAGATAGGGGGTGATGTCCATGAACACCTCGTCGATGGAATAGGGGTGGATGTCTTCCGGCGCCACATGGCGGAGGTACACCTGATATATGCGGGCGCTCCACTCCATGTAACGGGCCATGCGCGGCGGGGCCACGATATAATCCAGCTCCAGCGCAGGATTGGCTCTCAGCTCCAGATCATTACTGGAAGAGCCGGAAAAGACGTGGCTGGGAACCCGCTGCCATCGCTGAGCGTTGATCTCCCGGACCTTCTGGATCACTTCAAAGAGCCGGAATCCCATACGCTTTCAGCGCCGGCGTGACGGCCAGACAGATGGTTTTCTCCGTGCGGGTCAGATCTGCTACCACAAGGTTGGTGGTCATGGGGTCCAGCCCCCGCTCCACGCACTCCACCGAGGCGTAGAATCTCTTCAGATCCACCACAAGATATGTTCTTGCTTCCATCCCTCGGCCTCCTTCGTTGATAGCATATCCTAGCACTTTAATTATATCATGAGATAAAGATCCACAGCAATACGTACTCCTCTTTTGAATTTATCCAAACAGTCTGACCAATGCTGCAAATATATGCGGGAAAATGACTACAACACCCAATAGACGACAAATCTGTAGCACCACCAAATTCGTGCTGTATATTCCCAAATCAGCGGCGATCAATGCCATCTCACTTGCTCCAGCAGGAGACAAGCACAACATTGCCTCCCGCAAATCCATATGGAAAATCCGAGCAATGATATATCCCATCCCCACACAAAGCAGGATATACCCCAGACAGAGCACTATGGCCGGTAGAATCAGCTGGCGAAGCTGAAAGATATGCTCCCGTGTGATCCCCACACCAATGCAGCAGCCTGACACTACCTGTGCGAACCTCCGCACCCACATAGGCATAGCTTGTGTATCGCAGCACAGTTTCATGACAATCACAGAAACCAGAGAAAACGTCAATGTCCCGGCAGGTATTCCGGTCCGTTTCCCTATAACTCCAGTACACAGGGCAACCAGGAAGGTTGGGAGGAATTTTTTAAGACTGATATATCCCGATGCACACTCTTTTCTTTTTCCATGTGGATGAGGTTTCTGTCCCTTTGGGGAGCTCATCGCCTCTGGGGCTAAAATTCTCCCAGTGAACACAATCACCAGGGGTAAGCAGCCCATACCAAAAACCATACGGACAAACTGCATCACAGCTACCATAGATGCGTCTGCACCCATATCCAGAGCAATCAACGGTATATCCGTCATGCCGCCAGGTGCCGCACAAAACAGACTGGTCATTAAATCCAAATCAGTCACACGGCAAATAAAAGCACCCACAAAAAAATTTAGAGCCAAGAAGCTGGCCATTACGGTAAGATAAGGGGCGATTACTTTGGGCATGCGCTCCAGATCTTCTTTTGTGACCATGCAGCCAATATAGGCCCCTGTTAATACCTGAGCCAATACTCTGGCCTGTGGGTATATGTATGCCTGGTCAGTAATTAAATTCAAAAGGACAACGCTGACAATGGCTCCTACAAGCATCCCACCCGGAACCTTGCACTTTAGAAGTACCAGTCCGCCTGCGGCCGCCACCGCAATGGTCAACAATATCCAAAACAAAAGCTCCCCTCCTCACTATCTCCTCCAAAATACAGAGCGGAAAAAGGCCAGTCCATTGGGAACTGACCTTTTTCCTGTGCTCTACTGGTTTAGGTTGCCCGAGACTATCATCAGTCGTTTACCATAATATTGAGAATTACGCGGTCTGTTTCCCTCATACCTTCACGTCCGAGCTGCCCCACACTGGATATTGACTGTTCAACTCCATTTTTAACAATTCCATCACCGCCGTAGAACTGCTGTCCATTGCAATACATCTCATAACCAAAAATCCCGCTTTCGACCGCGGTAGCTATTTTAGCAGCGCAAGAAGCCTTTGCACCATCGCAAATCATTCCCGATACGATAGCAAGCGCGTTCACCAACGTGTGTTTGATGGCCTCATAACCGCCACCGAGCAAATAAGCAATCCCACAGCCAGCCGCAGCCCCCGCATTTACTGCTCCGCAGTATGCTGAAAGCCGGCCAATTCCAGTTTTTTGGTGGATCGCGATCAAGTTTGACAGCACCAACGCGCGGTACAGCTTTTCTTCACTGACCTGAAGATGTCTCGCATAAATAATAACTGGTACAGAGGCTGTGATCCCTTGGTTCCCACTTCCCGAATTTATGACTACAGGCATCTCGCAGCCATTCATACGAGCGTCTGACCCGGCAGCTGCCCAACTTTTAGCAGTAGTCTTGACTAAATTTTCATTGCTTTTTAGCAGGGTAGATCCCACATTTGCTCCATAGCTATTTTTTAGTCCTTCCTCTGCGATTGCCATGTTGTACTCAATTTGCCGACCGATACAGGTGCGGATGTCCTCAACAGCTACGGAATTTGCAAAATCCAGAATTAACTCTACAGTCAAAAATCTTCGATCCGTCAAATTTTCTGCTTCTTGCTTCAACTCCTGAGAATAGAGTATGGTTCTATTTTTCTCAATCAAAACAATGTTGGTATGGTACTGACAGATCCGCACCTTGGCATACTCCTCCCCGCAATGAACGGTCAGAATAATATCGAAAACATAGGGGGAGTCAGCCACACGGACATCAATCGCTGTTTGCTCCAGAAAATCATGGATGAGTTGTTGCTGCTGTTCAGTGACATCTGCAATAACCTCTAACTGCTTGTCTGGGTTTCCAGCTACGATTCCAGCGGCAGCAGCGGCAGGAATTCCTTTGAGCTTTCCTGTGTTGGGAACGATCACACTTTTCACATTTTTAATGATGTTCCCGCTGGCCTCGATCTCTACTCGGTCTGGAAGTTTGTTCAAAGTCTTTCGGGCAACCGCACCAGCGTAAGCTAAAGCGATGGGCTCCGTACACCCCATAGCCGGAAGAAGCTCTTCCTCAAGGATCTTGACACAGTTCTGATAATTTATTTCGCTTCTTTCCATTTGGTCTTTCCCTCACAGAACTCTTTACAGCTTATTGATAGCAGCTTTGGCCGCATAGAAGTTTTCAGCCGGGGTATTCAGCTTCGCCACACATCCAGGGCCCAGCATCAGGCCAGTGCGTCCAGCAGCTTCTACCGCTTCGCGCATATGCCCTTCTACTTGATCCGCGTGCATCACGGCAAACTCTTTCTCGTTAATGCCGCCCAAAAGACACTTGTCAGTCATTTTCCGGGCTTCCTCCATGGAGGGAGCCGACCAGCGATCATGCCAATTAACACATTGGACTGGATAGCTGGCCATAAGGGACCACATCGTATTATCCCCATGGATATGGACAACATTAAAATATGTATCATCCTGATAGGCAGAGATTACATCCAGGTCATAAGGGACGCCGAACTCCCTGTACTCCGCCTCGGTCATCAACCCAAGCTGGGAGCATTGGGAGGCAAAAAAGAAGCCTGCTACGCCGGCCTCAATATTAGCCTTGCAAAAGTTTTTGTTGGTCTCTGCGATGGCGCGAAGTGCGGAATGAACCAGCTCCGGGCGTTCTCTCATATCTTCAAACAGCCGAGGCCCGGCCAGCTTTTTGGCCACTGTCAAGGGAGAGAAGATGGTCTGGATATAAGGGATATCCTCCCCCTTCAACATCTTTTGTAGATACTGTGTAAACTGAAGCTGCTTCCCATAGGTCCCGTAGCAGGCGGGCAGGGGCTCCAGGCGCTTCCAGTCCTCAACCGATTCGATCCCAAACTTTCGTTCCAGAGCAGGCTGGGTCTCGTTGCAGAAGAAGGTAACACTCAATCCATAATCCTGTGCACAGTAGTTTCCAAACGGCATCATTTTGATAAAATCGAAGTCATACTCTTTGGTGATCCGAAGGGTTTCTTCCGCCAGCTGCACCGGGTCCTGGTCCACCTGAGGAATATGGTACCAGATACTCAGGGGGATCTTATCAACCTCTTCCCTCCGAAGCGCCGCCATAACTCTTTCTCTTTTAGTCATTTGTAACACCCTTTTCTCATATTTAAGTCTTAGACTTTTTCAATTTGGACACAATGGGCGGGGCCACCAGCACGATGATAAGCAGCACAGTAAAGATGATCGCAATGGGCCGGGTAAAAAAGTACCCAATCATATCTCCCTTAGCCAAAATCTCTGCACGGCGGAAATTGGCCTCCAGCGTATTGCTCAGAACCATCCCCAGCACGAGAGCAGCAGTGGAAAAACCAAATTTCAACATAAAATAGCCAATGATACCAAACAGCAGCATGATGTAAACATCGTTGATACTGTTCTGGATCGCGAAGATTGAAATGGTAGAGATCCCGATTACAAGAGGGACCAGGTAATTGTTGGGGACCTTGCTCACCTTGGCAAACTGGCGAAGCAGCAGGAAACCAAACACGCCCATCAGGATATTGGAAAGCAGGAAACCAAGGAAAATAGAATATGTGGTGTCAGCATAAGTCGTAAACAGGGAGTTTCCCGGCACCAGGCCATGGATCATCAGGCCGCCCAGCATAATCGCGGTGCAGGAACTTCCCGGAATGCCCAATGTAAACAGTGGAATCATCGCGCCGCCGCAGGCTGCGTTATTGGCCGACTCCGACGCTGAAATTCCTTCCAGGGAGCCGTGTCCAAACTCTTCTGGGTGTTTAGATAGGTTTTTCGTCAACCCATAATTCATCCAGGATGCGATACTGGCCCCGGCAGCGGGAACGAATCCGATCAAGGCGCCAAGAACGGAGGAGCGAATCCAGGTTGGGATCAACTGGCGCAGCTTATGAAAAGCCGGCAGCCGACGCCCAGACAATTCCGCATCTAAGGAAGAATTTTGGCCTTTTGCAATGCCTTCCACCAGGACCAGCATCTGTGCTACAGCAAACAGACCCACCAGCACGGTGGTATAGTCAATGCCGTCCTCCAAGTACATAATTCCAAAGGTGAATCTGGGATAACCTGTGATGGAGTCCAGACCGATCCCGCCCAAGAACAGGCCGAAGCACCCGGAAATCAGTCCCTTTGCCATGTTTTCACCAGACAAACTTCCGATCATGACAACGCCAAACATGGCAAGGACAAAATATTCAAGGGCTGAAAATCGCAAAGACAATTCGCCCAAAGGTGCGGAGAAGCAAATGAGTGCGATTGCCCCCACGATTCCTCCCAGGACCGATGAAAGAGTAGCAAGCCCAACTGCTTCTGTTCCTCTTCCTTGCTTTGTCAACGCATAGCCGTCAATCGCCGTTGCGGCGCTGGCAGCTGTGCCTGGAGTGTGGCAAAGCGTTGCTGTGATAGAACCGCCATAAACGCCTGCTGTGTAGAGGGCCACCATGACGATCAGGGCGGCTGAATCGCTCATGCTGTAGGTGATTGGGATCAGTAGAGCAACACCCGTTGAGGGTCCCATACCAGGAAGAATACCGATTATAATACCCACCACAACACCAACGACCAGTGCCAGGATACATTCTGGCTGTAGCAGGATCTGTATTCCTCCAACTAGATTATTTACCATACGCTATATTCCTTTCTTTAACCGGCATTAAAACGTCCAGCGGAAAAATCCTCCAAGCAGGCCGATCCGATAAACCGGCACGCCCATGATCACGACAAAGCCGATATAGCAGACTACTGTAAAAATAAGGGCGGTTGCGAGGCAGCGTTTCCAGCTCCCTCCCTTGAGATACAAGAGCAGTGAGAAAATGAAAATCGGTGTGGCAACGAAAAAGCCGAGGATACGGAATCCAGCGATATAGGCGACCATAAACAGGTATACGATGACGGGCATTTTGATCAGGCTCAGCGTCACCGGCTCCCCGGCCTCTTTGGCTCCTTTTTTTATGCCTGTCCAGACAATGCTGAGGCTGAGGATGGCGATCAAAACAGCCAGACCTTTGGGGTAAAGTGCTGCGCCTGACGGGTAGGTATTGGCTGTCATAAAAATGGCAGCGCTCACGACGATCAGCAGAATGCCCAGGATAACGTCACTGTTTACTTTTGTTTTCATAGGTCACATCCCATCTCAAAATGAAATAAGGCTGGACGGAATCTGTGCGCCTGCATATAAATTCCGTCCAGCTGTTGTGATATTGGGCGGAATCTCAGGCATCGATCTCCCATATATCCAGTCGGTTCGTCAACTGGCTCTCCAGGAGATTATAGAAGTCCTCTCCCGTTGTAATGTTGCTCTCCACGCCAAGTGCGGCAAGCTGTTCCTGGTGCTCCTCGCTTTCCATGGCCTCCACCATGGCGTTGGTCAGGATCTCCACGATCTCAGGATCAGTTCCCTTCGGGCAGCAGTAGCCTCGGGCAGAATAGGCAGAGATCGCATTGTCATAGCCCAGCTCATAAATGGTGGGCACATCAGGAAGGAAGTCAGACCGCTCGGAATTGAATACTACGACGGCGTCCATGGTCCCTTCCTGCACATAGGTATAGACATCGCCCACAGAGGCAAAGTACACGTCCACATCCCCGGCAATGAACATAGTACGACCGTCGGAGGCGGAATCTACAGGGACAAGAGTAATATTGCATCCGAATTCCTTGCGCAGCCACTCTGTCATGGTGGCGTCTCCATCGGTGATACCCACGGTCTGGACCGCCACAAAGACCTCGTTGTTCTGGGCGTACTCTACAAAACCAGGAAAATCAGTAAAGCGGGTCTCATCTGCTCGAATTGCCATAATATTAGGATCAATAGCTTGGCTCGCAAGCAGAGTCACATCATCTAAGGTAAATTCTCGAGGTGTGTCTGGGTCATATTTGCCCAGTGCAAAATTTTGATTGATTGCTGCCAAAGTATATCCATCTGCTTCGGTATTTTTGATCAACTGATTCCAGACCATCCAGCTTCCGCTGCCTGGTGTATTTTCTACTACGACCGGGACACCAAGCACCTCGGACAGCGAGTTTGCAAGCAGCCGCGCGCCCAGGTCCGTACCGGAGCCGGCGGAAAATCCCACCAGGATCGTGATCGTGCTGTCGGGGAAACCGGACGCTGAGGTGTTGGAGGATTGTGTCGGCGTACTCGTGTTGCCGCCGCTTCCGGCCGAGCCGGTGTTGGTTTGCCCACATGCGCTGAGAGAAAGCGTCAGTGCAGCAGCCAGGGAAAGCGCAAACAGTTTTCGAAGTGCTTTTTTCATGGTGTCCTCCATTTCATTTTTAAGATATAAAGTGTATCTCAGTTAAGTGAATAAAATATGCCAATTTACGCGGTAAGGTGGTGGCGCCCTCTTCATTCCCTTCTCCCTCCCCTTCATAAAGTAGCCATATATGGCTCTTTAATTATATAGCCATAAATGGCTAAAGTCAATATAGCCATTTATGGCTATTTTCAACAAAAAGTGAGAGGCAAAATGGTAATATAAATCCGGTGATAATATGAAGGGGCGAATGAGACTTAGAGATTTACGTGAAGATCATGATTTAACTCAAAAGCAAATAGCTGATATATTAGGTACTAGCACACAATATTATCAAAAGTACGAGAGAGGAGTCCGCCCAATTACTGTAGAGCGCTTGGAGCTTTTAGCTGACTTTTACGGAACTTCGACGGATTATATATTAGGCCGAACTCAAATTAGAAAACCTTACCGTTAATTTTTCGCCCAAAAGTAGCCACTTATGGCTACTTTTTACTTTTTTTGCTATTTCCATGTTAGGATAGCGGTTAAAAGTGGGTGAATTATATGAAAAAACATGTTCGTCTACGAGACTTACGTGAGGACCGCGATTTGACTCAGGAGCAAATAGCTGAACTTCTAGGCACAACGAAACAGTATTACCAAAAATACGAAGCAGGTGTACGCCCACTTCCTGTGGAGCGGTTGGAAATATTGGCAGACTTCTATGAGACATCAACTGATTATCTTTTAGGCCGAACCGCCATAAAAAAGCCATATCCAAAGAATTAAATTTTTCCTTGGTAATAGCCAGTGGTAAAGCGTGGAGCGGTATGTTGAGCATAGATTTTTAAAGAAATCCAGTCCAGATAAAAATCATACTGTAAGTACCGGCGTAATCCCGCAGTATGTCAAAACGACATATCTGTGCTATAATTTCGGCCACCAGCTGCGAACCAATTTATCTAAAAGAACAGGGAGCACTGTATGAAAAGAAAAATCTTATGGGGAGCTATGGCCTCATTTATGATCTTTATGATCATAGCGATTGCCTTGATGACAGCCATGTTTATCCGAATGGTCCAACTGACCGCTCCTGAATCTTCACATGTGTCCCCATCAGGGCCATACTACGATGGCCTGTATATTGATTTGGTACAGGAAGCGGATTATCAGAACTATTTGGACAATGGAGACAGCGCAGCGGACAGCCACATCATAAAGATTTCCAATGATACAGGATATCTGGCCTGTGCCTCGGCTTCCTCTGGCGATTTAGAGATCGTGTATCCGAAGTTTGTTTATGAGGACCTTCCGGTCGAACTGCGTTTTGAGAACCGTGTGCTGACCGGCTACCGGCTGACTTATGAGGGAGAAATGCAGAGTATGCTCGGAGCCCGTGAGCAGGTAGCACTCACAGAAGATGATCAGGCTGCCATTGAAGATGTGGCGTCTGAGCTGATTTGGAGTGACGAAACTTGGGTGACTGATCAGCCGTCACTGGAAGCGGTTCTGGCGGACTATATGGAACAGGTGGATGCTTTTGTAGCTGAAAATGGACCGCACACTGACATTTGTTGACAAGCCACAATAGGATTAGATAATTTTAGGCCGACTTTATGATAGAAAGTCGGCCTTTATATCTCCAATATTGCAGGTGCACCGTCTCGTTTTCCCAAATTGGTTAATTGAAATTTTATCATACCTATGATTTTGAAATTATGTGTAGTAAAATAATGGAAAGCGAGGGAAATGGCGTACAGTTCGGTTGTTACCATTAGGGAGAAAACGCCAATGAAAAACATCTATCAGTTTGCGGCATGGATTTGTGACGAAACAGACGGAATCGATGACGAAAAATTTATGGCCGCGGCGTGGATTCTCTATGCTTGGATGCGTCGGGAGGTCATCGACTACATTCCGCTCCCGAAGCTTCCGGCAACTGTGAGCGGCTCCACGAAAAAAGAACGGTCTGTTGCGGTGATTTACCAGCCGGAGGAACACTTTGTCACACTTCGTTCCTGTTCTCGATAAGACATGTCTGGAGTTTATCAAATGCGGCAGTCAATTCCGCTCGGACTTGGTGTTTGGTGCCATATGGCTGAAAAACACTCATTTCAAAAAGACAATCTGCGCTTTTAAGTCGGCTCCGTTTTATAATGAAAGCATCCCATTCCAAAGGAAGGATGCGTTATGAAAATCATGTCCTGGAATGTAAACGGCTTGGCTGCCTGCAAGCGCAAGGGATTTCTGCGGGTACTGGCCCACTCCAGGGCGGACATATTCTGCTGCCAGGAGATCAAATCCCGCTGTCCGCTCTCCACCCCGGGGTATTTCCAGTTCTGGAATCCGGCCCAGTGCCCCGGCTACTCCGGCACGCTGACGCTCTCCCGCAGGGAGCCGCTTTCCGTCCACTACGGCATGGGAATCAGGGAGTTTGACGAGGAGGGCCGTCTGATCGTTCTGGAATACGGCGGCTTCTATGTCGTGAACGTCTATGTCCCCAACTCTCAGAGCGGCCTTGCCCGGCTGGACTACCGGACGGCGTGGGATGAAGCCCTGCTTTCTTTTTTGAAGGGTCTGGACAAGCCCGTGGTCCTATGCGGGGACTTCAATGTGGCCCGGGATTTTATCGACGTTTACCCTGAAAATATACGGAATACCCCCGAACTGCCGGGCTTTCAGTCCCAGGAGCGCGAAGGGATGGAGCGGCTGCTCTCTCTTGGCCTGACCGATGTGTTCCGCGCTTGGTATCCGCAGGTGGAGAGGGCCTATACCTGGTGGTCCGCACGGCTCAACAAGAGGCAGGAAAACCGGGGGTGGCGGCTGGACTACTTCCTGGTTTCGGACGCGCTGCTGTCCTCCGTCCGCGGGATCACGCACCATACGGACATCCTTGGTTCGGACCACTGCCCGATTTCCCTGATTTTGCAGCCTGCTGCCCCACGGAAGGAGCTGTCTGACGAGGATTTGGCGGCCATGTGGCGGGGACTGAACTGGGAGGCGCTGGAGGACCAGCTGCTGGAGCTGCAGCAGAGTCTGGCCCGAGTCACGTTCGCCGGCCACTGGAATCACGTGAAGCAGCTCCAAAAAGAGCTGGTCCGTTCTCTGGCCGCGAAAGCCTTGGCGGTGCGCCATGTCGTCCAGCGGGATTCAGAGCCTGGGGTGGACCATGTGCGGTGGACCACAGACGCGGAAAAGATGCGCGCCGCGCTCTCCCTGACCTCCAAAGGCTACCACGCCAAGCCCTACCGCCGCATTGTGGTCATGGATGGCGGCAAGGAACGGCGGATCAACGTGCCCACCGCCTACGACAAGGCGATGCAGGCCCTGTATGCGTTCTCTCTTGACCCGGTGGCGGAATCCGTGGCGGACAAAAAATCATTTGCCTTTCGGAAGGGCCGCTCCGCTTTTGACGCCCACGCCTGCATTTGCCGGACTCTGGAAAATGCGGACGCCCCGGACTGGATCGTCTGCGCGGATGTCCGGGCCTGCTATGATACCTTGAGCCAGGACTGGCTGATGGCGAACATCCCCATGGACAAAAAGGTGCTGTGGGAGTTCCTGAAAGCTGGAGCCGCTTTCGGGGGCGAGTTGTTTCCCACAGAGGTAGGCATCTCCCAGGGTGCCACGCTGTCCCCCATCCTGGGGAACATGGCTCTGGATGGCCTGCAAAGTTATCTCTATGAACGGCTCTATCCGAACGGGAACATCGACTACGCCGCCGGCGATATGACCCGGTTTGCGGACGACCTGATCATCGCGGCACGCTCCCGGGCACAAGCGGACTATATTCTGACGCTGCTGGAGGAATTTTTGGCTGTCCGTGGTCTGAAGCTCAACTGGAACAAGACCTATATCAGCACCACATATCTCGGCTTTGAATTTCTGTCCCGCTGGTATCAGATGCGGGATGGCGTCCTGACCGTTCACCCATCTGAGGGGGCGGTCAAAAAATTTGAGGCAAATATGGAGGCTTTCATTCTGGGACACCGTGGCTCCCAGAGGACCTTAATCGAACAGCTCAACCGAAAGCTGTCCGGCTGGGCCAATTACCACCGGGTCACGGATGCCTACGATGTGTTCCGCCGCATTGACAGCAGCGTGCAGGCTCTGCTGATTCGGAAAATGCGCCGGCTGTACCCAAAACGGAAATGGAAGACCATCCAGGAGACTTACTGGATTGCAGGGCAGAATGGCCGGCACATCTTTGCCCTGCGGGACAACAAGGCCGTCCGGGTCGTGCAGCTGTCTGAGCTGGAGATCTCGGAGCACCGGCCCATCCGCCTCTCATTTCATCCGTATCTGGATCAGGATTACTATGTCTGGCTTCAAAACCGGCGGGACACGCAGAAGGTCAGCGGGAGCAAGAGGCGGGGAATCTGGCGGAGGCAGGATGGGCGCTGCCACTACTGCGGACGGCCCATGCTTCCGGATCAGGAGATTGAGTTGGTGGAAATCGTTCAGGGACACGGTCGGACCGCCTCCAACATGGCCTACATCCACCGCCGCTGCGCCTACGACACGCTTTCCGAGGAGCAGCCGGCACAAGGAGCTGAATTTGATTTTTTCAGCACATTGGAGGGCGTGACGGAGCTGACCCGTGGGCTGGAGGACCCCTACTGGGACCTCCGGGAGTTCTTCCGCCTGTGCCGAAAGCCGTCTGTCACGCTGACGCTCCTGGAAATCGAGAAGATCATCGGCTTTGAGCTGGACTGGGAGGCCCGCTTTTATCCCGCGTTCTGGTTCGACGAGGCCCCGGCGTTGGAGGGCCGCCAGTGGGCGCGGGAATTTCCGTTTCACGTCATGTTCCCCTCCCAGCAATCCAGCGAATATGTCATTTCCGACGCCTGGCGCAGCCAGGGCTACCGCATCCAGCGGCTGGACCTGCACCGTGAGCGGGTCGTTTTTCACCGGGAGGTGTACGGGACCGTCGGCCTGACGATTCCGCCGGCCCTTTTGCAGACACGCATCCCGGAAAATGCCGCATACGAGGCGACAACGTTTTTTGCCTACTTAATCAAGAAATACGGACTCTGATACAGATGGATTTTCAACTGTTCTCCAGTACGTTTCGTGCGATTTAAAGATGCCGAGGTTCTCAATAAAATGTCGTTCCAGTTAAAAATATGGTAGATGTGGTATAAATCCGCGCTTTCTATTTAATCCAGAGGTGGTGAAATGCTGAGCAGTCCCTTTTGAACCTCCGGGTCCTCCCTTCGTGGAATGTGGCCCAAACGCACTGCTAAATTTTCCCGAAGAGGTGTGGACAGCAGATTGGCTGTTCACGCCTCTTTTTTCCTTCGACAGTTTTCTCATTTTTTCCTCATCAAAGTATGGCGAAGAGTTGGGAAAGCTGTCGAAAAATTTTTGTGCCTTCACAGGATTTTTCTGTTATTTAAGGAAAAACAAAGAAAAGTCATCTAAATCAGATGAAAAATGGCGTCCCATACGCGCTCCCCCATTGTATTTCGCTGGTTTCCGCAAAAGTCAACGAAATACAAAGGAGGAACCGTTAATGCCGCGATACAACAGATACTATCCAGACTATGAGAAAATCTACCCCGGTATTGAAAAGCGGCCAGACATTCTGCGTGTACTGAGAGCAAGCGATCGCAAGATGCGCTATATGGAAATTGGCCTTAAATCGGAGCGGTTTGTGACGGATCCGGAAAACCAGACCGTCGTGTTCCTTCCCGGCCGAGAAACCTCGTTGGAACAGCTTGCGGAGGATGAGCAACGGCAGTTTTCTGACGGATCGAAACTGGATGAGCAGATACAATACCAAGAGGAACTGTACCAGCTACGCCAGGCTTTGTACAGTCTGGATAAAGAATATCAGTTGTTACTTTATTATCGCTACTGGGAAGACATGAGCCAGGAAGACGTGGCAAAACTGCTCTCCCTCTCTCAGCAGGCCGTCAGCTATAGGGAGCGTTGTGCCTTACGACAGTTGAAAAAAATTGTGCAAAACAGAGAAAATGAGAAAGTTTAGAAAAACCGTTTGTGAAACCGCTTACTTATTGCCTGTACATAGTGAAGGGGTTTTTATTAGCTCCCCTGTTCTTTGAAAACAGAATATCCGGCAACGGGATACGTCAGTTGACGAGAGGCCCTCGAGAGGGAGGCTAAAGCGACGTTGGAGGATGCGCCAAGACCATCTGTGCGGAATACCCGCATCAAAGACGGCCAAATAAGATGCTGAGCGGTACCCATCCGTCCATAAAACAGCCTGTGGCGGGCTGTTTCGCATTGCGGCTGGATTTTGTAGAAGTCCAGTCCGACCCTCGTCAGCAATCTGATAATGATACTCCTGCCCAGCCACAGCCACAAGCGATGGGGGCAGCTCGGAGAGATCCTCGGAGGGGTGAAATTCCCGTGACGTGCGCCAGCACGGTCCGTCAGTTGCCGCCCAGGGCTCGGGAAGTAGTGTCGAATAGGGCCATAACCAGCGAAAGCCAAAAGTAACAGCAAGGGCCGTTCCATGCCTTTTGCTCAACAAGGACAATGATACAGCAGAACGGCCTTCAGCTGTACGCCAAGGGGGCGGAGCGTTTAGACTCTCCGCCCCTTTGGCACATGAGATGATCAGCACGAACGTGCATATCAATAAAGGCATAATGAACTTGTTTAGTTTTTGCAGAGTGCTGGTGGAGCTGAGCTCCACCAGATTACCACACGGGATAAGACGTAAACAGCCACGGACATCATTTATGATACCGGAAAAACAAATATGGAGCAGACTGCACGGACTCCAAAAATCATCTTTAGCGCACTCTGCCCCTGCTCAAATTTATTGTAATGGGCGGTGTGATGAACATGACAGGAAAAAAGAAAGTCTGGCTGTATCTGAGAGCCAGGACAAAGGAATCGCTGGAGGCGCAGAAAGCATTTCTGCTGGACTACGCAAACGAAGTGGGATACGAGGTGACAGATGTTGCCGCCGACTATTCCCCAAGCAGGAGCAGTCTGAAGCGTGTTCGGCTTGGCGCGGCAAATCATGACATTGAGGTCCTGCTGGTATCTTCCTGGACCCGCCTGGGGAGAGATCTTTCCGAGGTAATCGAGACAATGACGTACCTGAGGGCGCAGAACGTGGCGGTACAAAGTATCAAAGAGGAAGATATATCTCTGGATCAGGCGCTTTCCTTTGCGCGCTTTGCGGCCGCGATGCAGATCCCCGATGAAGCACTGCCCGAAGATACTGACGTGGCTCTTTCTGAGGACCTGGAAGAATCAGAAGGGTTTGATATGACGCAATCCTTCTGAAGATAAAACTGCTCGGTCTCTCTTTGGATGAAAAAGCCTGATTTGGAGGTAAAGAGCATGAACGCGAACATCAACTACATCGGTATGGTAAACCTGCTGCGGGCCTTACGGGATGCCAGTATCATCAGCGAAGCGGAGGCCCGTAAGATCGCCGCGCGGCTCCGGGTGGAAACAGGAGCCGACGTCATATATTCGCCTCAATAGTTGTTGCATTTGGCTATAGCTTTTCAGAGAAAGTTAGGGTATTGTGTGTGGCTGAACAGAGGTGATTTAGATGAACGGACAGACAACGATTAGTGGATCCCTCGCACTGAACAGTGCTCCCCATGTTATCACGATCCCGGCCTCCGGGCCGGTCCGGACCCGGAAACTGCGTGTGGCCGCTTACGCCCGTGTCAGTTCCGACTCTGAGGACCAGCTCCACTCCTTTGCCGCGCAGAATACCTACTACACAGAACTCATCACCAGCAACCCGGAATGGGAGTTCGTGGACGTATATGCAGATGAGGGAATCACCGGGGCCTCCGCGGAGAAGCGGGATGACTTCCAGCGGCTCCTGAAAGACTGCCGCAGAGGCCGCATCGACAAGGTCCTGACAAAATCCACCGCTCGGTTCGCGCGAAACACCAGCGAGAGCCTGATGGCGGTTCGGGAGCTGAGGGACCTGGGAATCGGGGTCTGCTTCGAGGAGCAGGGCATTGACACCACCCAGATGTCCGGCGAGCTGCTGACAGCCATCTTCTCCATGATGGCCCAGAAGGAGAGTGAGGCTATCTCTGAGAATATCCGCTGGAGCATACGAAATCGAATGGAAAATGGGACTTTTACAGCGACATCCCTTCCCTTCGGCTACATACGGGATGAAACCGGTGAGATCAAAGTTGATTTACAGCGGGCCGGTTATGTAAAAGAGATATTTGAAGCATTCCTGAGTGGAAGGAATACGGAAGAGATTGCGGAGGAAATGAAGCGGAGACAAGAAACAGAGAAACCGCTTCAATCCTATCAGTGGACAGTGCATGCCATTGCACGAATCTTAAAGAATGAAAAATACACAGGGAATTCACTGTGGCAGAAGTCATTCATAACGCAGACGCTTCCCCGCCGTCACAAGGTCAACAAAGGAGAGCTTGCTCAATATTACGTTAAAGATACCCATCCCCCTATTATCAACTGCTCTGTATATGATAAGGCGCAGGAGCTTCTGCGCATCAGGAAGGAGCAGTTCAATCCGCACGGGATGGAGAGCTCTCGGCTGTCCGGGCACATTGAATGTGGCTGCTGCGGATCTAACTTTCGGAAGATCCAGCATGGAGTAAAGGTGTACCACGCCTGCCGTGCCCATACGATAGACCGAAAAAAATGCCCCACGAAGCAGATTCCGGAAAGCGAATTTGAACATGCTTTCCTCCGCCTGTATTACAAACTACGGCACCGTGGAATGCCGATTCTCTCCCAACTGCTTACGGACCTCCAGACAGCTCAAAACGGGAAGCTGCTCTGGAGCCTGGACATCGTGGAACTGAACAAACAAATAGCGGATATCGTCCGTCAGGAGCGACTACTGGTCGAGCTGAAGCAGCAGGGCCTTGTCGATCCTGACATTTATATTACCCGGAGCAACACGCTGGCTGAACAGCTCCGCACCGCCAAACTCGAAAAGGAACGGTTTCTGGAGTCCGAGGAGGATCAGACCATCTGGCAGACTCAGGTCCTGCTGGGGGTATTGGAGACCGGGCCGGAATTTCTGGAGACGTTCGATGAGGAGCTGTTCAGCGAGCTGGTTGCAAAGATCATCGTGGAGAACAACGAATGCCTGCGGTTCCGGCTGATCAACGGGCTGGAGCTGACGGAGGCCATCGAGAGGACGGTGCGCTGATGGCGAGCAACAGAAAGCAGCCCTTCGGATACCGGATGGAGTTCGGAGAGTACACTCTCCATCCAGCGGAGGCGGAAACAGTCCGCTGGATCTACCAGACCTATCTGGCCGGGGCGTCCTATCAGGAGCTGGTAGAGGCACTCCAAGAGCGAGGAGTTGCCTATGACGAGGGTAAGCTGTGGAACAAAAACATGGTGGCCCGCATCCTGGAGGACAAGAGATACATAGGGACAGACCGATACCCGGCCATACTCCCGGAGGAGCAGTTCTGCGGCGCGCGGGAGCGCCGCAGGGACCGGGCGGTCCCAACCAGAAAAACACCGGCACAGATGGAACTGCGGCGGCTGTGCGGCGGTCCCCCGCCTGCCTGGGTGGAACAGCAGGCCCTGACGATTCTGAACCGCCTTATCCAGAAACCGGAAAGCATCACTCCCGGCCAAATAGCAGTGGACGCTCCGGCAGAGGCCAGAACGCTGCGCCGGAAGCTGGATGAGGCACTTCACACTTCACCTGTAGATGGCGAGCGGACCAGGGATATGGCGCTTCGGCTGGCAGAACACAGGCTCAACGCCATTGGGGCGGAGGAATATGAGACGATACGGCTCCAGAAGCTCTTCCGGAACCATCCGCTCATGGAGGCGCTGGAGCAGGATCTCCTGCGTGAGAGTGTCCGACAGATCACATACAGAGGAAAAGGCATTCAGGTCCAGCTGAAAAACGGCCAGATCATGAAGGGAGGACAACAGCCATGACAGAAACTGCGCCAAAAGTCATCGTGATCCCGGCAAAACAGGAAACACCTCAGGAACAGGCGAGAAAGAGAAACCTGCGGGTAGCAGCTTATTGCCGCGTATCCACCAACAGCAAGGAGCAGCTCACCAGTTATGAAAACCAGCTTGCCTACTATACCGAGAAGATCATGAAGAACCCCGACTGGACCATGGTAAAAGTGTTCGCGGATGAGGGCAAGACCGGCACCTCCACCTGTAAGCGGAAGGAATTCCTCCAGATGATCCGGATGTGCCGTCAGGGGAAGATCGACATGATCCTGGCCAAAGCGGTCTCCCGGTTCGCAAGAAATACGGTGGACACCCTTAACTATACCCGAGAACTTCGGGAACTGGGTATCCCGGTCATCTTTGAGGAGCAGAACATCAACTCCATCTATCCAGAGAGCGAGTTCCTCATCGCCATACACGGCGCCTTCGCCCAGTCTGAGAGCGAGAGTACCAGCAGCCGGGTCCGCTGGGGTCAGCGTCAGTCTATGAAAAGCGGGCGTGTCACAATACAGTACAAATGGATGCTGGGGTATGAGAAAGGGCCGGACGGAAAGCCGGTGATCAATGAGGAGCAGGCGGAAACAGTCCGCTTTATCTACCAGCGGTACCTGGCTGGAGACACCCTGCGGGCCATCAAGAGCAAGCTGGAGGCACAGGGGGCCTTGAACGCGATAGGAAAACAGGAGTGGACCATCAAGAACCTGCTGAGTATTCTTACCAATGAAAAATACTGCGGAGACGCGCTGCTCCAAAAGACATTCATTCAGGACTGCATCAGCAAAAAGGTGATCCAGAACAACGGCCAGCTCCCCAAATATCTGGTCCAGGACCACCATGAGGGGATCGTGAGCCGGGACGTTTTCTACGCGGCACAGCTGGAGATAGCCCGGCGCAGGGCACAGACCGGAGGCACCAGCAAGAGCGCGCCCACCGGACGGAGTAAGTACAGCGGGAAGTACATCCTGACAAATCTCATGTTCTGCGGCCACTGCGGGACAGGCTATCGCCGGTGCGTGTGGAACAAGGGCGGGGTCAAGCGGGCTGTGTGGCGGTGCGGGAGCCGCCTGGATTATGGGGCAAAATACTGCAAGCACTCGGAAACACTGGAGGAAAAGCCGCTCCAGCAGGCGATCCTGAACGCCATCAACCGCGTGATGGGCAGCCGTGAGGAACTGGAGTCGCAGCTGCTTAGCGCTATGGAGCAGGAACTGGCGCCCATCCCCGGTGAGACCATGAGCATTGCGGATATCGACCGAACGCTGGAGGAGCTTGAAAAGCAGTTCAACAGCCTGCTGGCGGAGGCGGCTGCTGTGGGCAGTACGAAAGACTATGCGGAGCGGTTCCGCATGATTTCAAATACGATGGCAGACCTCAAGGACCACAAGGCTCGAATCAAGCAGGTCTATCAGGAAAATGAACTGGTAAGCCAACGGCTTAAAGCCGCCTCGGTCTCCATGAGCGCCTATTCAGCAGAACTGACGGAATGGGATCAGAGCGTAGTCTACCAGCTGGTGGAGAAAGTGACCGTCCTCGCAAAAGACAAAATCCGGGTCACCTTCCGGGACGGTGCCGAGGTAGAGCAGGAGATCGAACAAGTGGATTGGAGGAATGCATCGTGAGCGTCTATATCACAGGCGATACACACGGCGGATTCCAGCGGTTTGAGATGAGATACTTCCCGGAGCAGAAAAAGATGAGCCGCGAGGACACGGTTATCATCGCAGGCGACTTCGGAGGGCTCTGGGGCGGAACACCTTCGGAGAAATATTGGCTGGACTGGCTGGAGGACGAGCCCTTTACGACTGTCTTTCTGGATGGAAACCATGAGAACTTCGCCATGCTGAACACGCTGCCGGAAAGGATGTGGCACGGAGGAAGGGTCCATGAGGTACGGCCTCATGTGCTGCACCTCATACGCGGACAGGTCTTTGAAATTGAAGGATACACATTCTTCGCTATGGGCGGAGCATCCTCCCACGATATTCAGGATGGCATTCTGGACCCGGAGGAAGCAGGCTTCGAGGAGCGGTACTGGCGGATGCGGCGGGCCAGGGCCATGTTCCGGGTCAAGGGCGTGTCCTGGTGGCCGGAGGAACTTCCCTCCGATGAGGAGTATGAGGAGGCCCGGAAGAACCTGGACGCCCATGACTGGGCGGTGGACTACATTCTGACCCACTGTGCTCCCACCAGCATAACGCAAAAGATCATCCCTCACGCCCAGACGGACCGGCTGACAGACTTTCTGGAGGAGGTCAAAAACCGGGCCAGATACCACTACTGGCTGTTTGGCCACCTGCATGACAATAAGGCGGTGGATAACAAGCATATTCTCCTCTGGGAGCAAATCGTACAAGTGATATGATTGACGGAAGCTGTAAAGGAAAGCGCAGAGCCGCCTCCGCGTTTTCCTTTACGGCTTTCTTTTCGAAAAAATAGTTAGATGATAAAATGAAAGTGGGGAAACAGCTCTTTAAATGTGAACTGCCATTGGAAATCAGCAGACTAATAAATGTGGATTGAAGTTCTGGAATACAGTGGGTACAATGGTGAGGGAGCAGTTATGGCATAGGGATTTATAATACCGCTGAAAAATTCATTGAATTCCAGAGGATGATAATATGGATGCACAGGACAATCTAAAGATCATACACACGGTAGATGGTGCCAGCTTGCAGAACCGATACGGCAAGTCTGTTATCCAGAGCCACGACATCGGCCTCATCAGTCTGCCGACAGGCGAAATCGTGATGGCAGACCCAACATTGCGGTTCGAAATCGCTGACTTCAAACGGAAAGCGTTTCAGCAAAAAGTCCGTCCCGGTATGTATCCGGTGTTCGCATATACCGCCCATTCTGACGGGGACTGTGTACTTGCGTTTGCGGAGATCTGTTTTACAGATTGGCCTCCAGTGACTTTCAAAGCGGCGAAAACACTATGGGATACTGAGCGGTCCCACCGCAGGAACTGCGGCTATGTTGTAAGCGAGTCGACAACGGGATTTATGGATGGCCAGTATTTCAAAGATGCCTGTATGAAATCTGAGTTTTCAGATTTGGAGCATGAAATGGTCCTGGATGAGATTCTGAAGGAGAATCAGGAGCGCTGGGGAATACGCTGCGCAGCCGGGATCTCTCCGGACGGCAGTTACTCAGCGGCCCTTTTTACCGTTCCAAGCGGCGTCTACTACTGGTACTGGGGAAAGGACCAGAACGGCAAGATATGCTGCTTGGTGGCTGACTTTTTTACATACCTTTGAGTTAATTCAACATCGTATTGATGAAAAAAGAGTATATCCAAGAGGAGGCTGCAGCTGTCAAGAGGCGCGGCATATCCTTCTCTGAAATTAAATCGTACAAGCTATATGATTGGTGGAAGCCGCAAAGGAGCAGCTATGAACATCCGAAAACCAAGCGACTATTCTTCTCTGTATTCGGCCCTGGATGTCCTGATGGGCTCCGATCTGGCGGAGATGGAACTGTACTGTGAGATTGGTAGGGCCGTATGCGGCAGAACGGAGAAGGGCGCGGCTGTCATGGCCGCGGAGCATCTTCAGGCGGAGTACCCGGAGCGAAAGGGCTTTTCACCCCGTAATCTGCGCCGTATGCGGTCCTTTTATCTGGCTTATGGAGACACACCGGTCCGGCTGGAAAAGGCGCTGAGGCTGTCGTGGACGCAGAATGTGACGATTTTGGAAGCCTGTGAAACACCGGAGGAACGGGCGTGGTATCTCAATGCCGCTCTGGAGCATGGCTGGGGCAAGACAGAATTGCTCAGACAGATCCAGAATGGCGCGTGGGGGCTTCATAGGCTCGACGAACCGGAGGATATCTGCTATACTGAAGAAAAAGAAACTGTAACGGAGTGCGGAGAACGTGAAAAAGATACTTTTTGTTTGCCACGGCAATATCTGTCGGAGCCCAATGGCCGAGTATGTCATGAAAGACCTTGTGAGGAAAGTCGGTCTGGAGAGCCAATTCCAGATCGCCTCTGCGGCGACCAGCCGGGAGGAGCTTGGAAATCCAGTCTATCCTCCTGCCCAGCGCAAGTTGGCGGAGCATGGGATCGGCTGTTCCTGCCACGCCGCACGACAGCTCGTGAACAGCGACTACGAGAAGTACGACCTGTTGATTGGGATGGACCAGGCAAACCTCCGGGATATGTACCGCATCTGCGGCGGAGACTTTGCGGACAAGATGCATCTCCTGCTGGACTACACGGACCGCCCCGGTCAGGAAGTGGCCGACCCGTGGTACACCGACAACTTCGAAGCCACATGGCGGGATGTGTCGGATGGGTGCCAGGGGCTGCTTGACCATCTGATGATAACATAGAGAAAGAGAGAAATGAGTATGGGCCTGGATGATAAGATTCAGCTTTTTGAAGATAAGCGCATCCGCACTGCATGGGATGAAGAAAAAGAGGAGTGGTATTTTTCTATCGTCGATGTGGTGGCTGTGCTGACGGAGGCTCCGAACCATCAAGCGGCCAGGAACTATTGGAAGGTTACAAAAAAGCGCCTTGTGGACGAGGGTTTTGAACCGGTTACATCTTGTAACCAGTTGAAAATGACCGCCGCTGACGGGAAAAAGCGGTTAACTGACGTAGCGGATACGGAACAGCTTCTTCGGATCATCCAATCCATCCCGTCACACAAAGCAGAGCCCTTCAAGCGTTGGTTGGCAGAAGTAGGACGGGAACGCATTGAGGAAACGATTGATCCGGAGCTGACCATTGATCGCGCACTGGAAACCTATCTGAAGAAAGGCTATTCCCGCGAGTGGATCAACCAGCGCCTTCAGGCAATCCAGGTGCGAAAGGAACTCACCGATGAATGGGATGCCCGCGGTATTCAGAAGGGTGTGGAATATGCCATTCTGACTGATGAGATATCCCGTGCGTGGTCAGGGATGACGACCCGGCAGTACAAAACGCTCAAGGGGTTGACAAAAGAAAATCTCCGCGATAATATGACAACACTGGAACTTGTTTTGAATATGTTGGCTGAGGCTACGACTACAGAAATATCAAAGCAGAAAGAGCCAGTAACATTTAACGAAAATATAGAGACTGCACGTGCCGGTGGAAAGGTTGCTGGCGATGCGCGGAAAGCAATTGAAGCGCAGACTGGTGTCCCAGTTATTACATCAAAGAATGCGGCCCAACTCAGTCAGGTAGTTGTAGATATTATCGAGGGAAACGTCGCTCCATCTGGAGAAGATGCGGACTCATAAGTCTTTATACCTATCTGCTTCTGGCATATCGATTCCGGCATAATTTTATAATGAAAAAGCTCTGAAAATCTATGCGCGAGATGGGACCGAGTTTTGTAACCGTTGCGGCGCAAGGCTTTTATAGGTCCAGGATGATATGTGGTCGATTTTTTGGAATTTTTATTTACATTCCAAAGTCGGCCACACACTTATTTTTTGCACTAAAAATGAGCGCAGCCGATATGATTGGCTGTGCTTTGTTCTGCGTAATAGTTGTTTTCCGCTTGAATGGGAGTTAAATTCCCAATGGTAGTGTGTGGACGTCTTTCATTGTAAAAAGAGATGTAATCACGGAGTGAGGCGGTTAAGCTACGCATGCCTGCATAACGGAAGCGATGTGTTTCCTCTGCCTTCAGACTGGCAAAGAAAGATTCCATCGGAGCGTTGTCATAGGGAACTCCCGGCGCAGAGAAAGATTGCTGTGCTCCACAACTGAAGAGTAGCTTCCTAAAGCTATGGGCTGTATATTGAGCACCCCTATCGCTGTGGAAGAGCAAGTTGACGGGGCGTCCCCTCGCCTCAAACGCATTCTGAAATGTCGCAGCCACTAAAGATGTAGATAATGATGGGGGATGTTGCAAAACATCCCCCATTTGTTTGAACGGGGCGAAAAGAGTTTTTCGATACAATCTGGTTTTCTTTACATAATAAGCCTAGTAAATTTTTCTTGTTCAAACTTCCTCACAATACCTTATTCTTCCGGATTTCCGAGGAAGCCTATTCCCAGAATATTAGTTTCTGGAATAATTTCAAAAAGCAGGGATAGCCCGCTGCCAGGTTCTCCGGATGGAATTGTACGCCCAGCACAGGGTGCTTTTCTCCTTCAAAGGCTTCCACAATCCCATCCTCTGACCAGGCTGTAACTCGCAGTCCGTTTGCAATATCCTTGACCGCCTGGTGGTGGTAGCTGTTTACAGCCAGTGACGTATATCCTGTAAGGCTGTGGAGCATGGTTCCCTCTTGGATGTGGATCAAGTGAGTACGCTGGGAACGAATGCTCATATCTTGCTGGTGGCACAGGGTGGCCGCCGCCTGTTTATAGATGTCCTGATAAAGTGTTCCGCCCAGTGCAACGTTAATGACCTGTGCTCCCCGACAGATTCCAAGTAGAGGTTTGCCCACCTCCACGCACGCTTTTACTACCTCAAGTTCAAACAGGTCCTGTTCTTCTACACTGTATGTCACTTCCGCAATGGGATTTTCCCCATAGCACAGGGGTGATACATCCGGTCCCCCGGGAATCAGCACTCCATCCACCTGTTCCAACAGCTGGGGAATACACTCTCGCTGCTCGCGTGTCCACAAAACAGGGACTCCGCCAGCCATACACACCGAAGAAACATAATCATGCTTGACAAAATAGGACATATTTTCCGGATGAAAACTGCTGACAATTCCGATGATCGGTTTCATATTTGTTTCTCCTATCCGACCTATCTACAAAACTTGTGGTCCAGGCTTATAGTCTATCATTCTTTTGTCATAATTTCCAGTATCTTATGGTCGGTCTCCTGCATACCTTTACGGGCAAGCTCTCCCATGTTGGCTATGGTGACGGCGGCATTTTCTCCTACCAGGCCGTCTCCACCGGAAAAGACGCGGCCCGCCTTTGCCATGTGCCAGCCCTGCAGGCTGGCCTCCAGGATTGCTGAAATTTTGGCGGCACAGGAGGATTTTGCACCATCGCACACGATGCCCGCATCCGTTGCCAGCGCATTGGTCAGCGTATCTGCAATTTCCTTTTTCCTGCCTCCGTTCAGAAAGCAGACCCCGGCGGCGGCGGCGGCTCCGGCGCTGACCGCACCGCAAAATGCAGACAACCGCCCGATGAAGCTTTTTTGATAAATTGTGAGTAAATCAGAAACTGTCGTCGCGCGTATTAGCTGTTCCCGCGACATACCGTTTACTTGGGCATATACTGCCACAGGCACACTGGCGGTGATTCCCTGATTGCCACTTCCAGAAACGATAACTACCGGCATTTCGCAGCCGTTCATCCTTGCTTCACTGGCAGCTGAAGCAAACGCCCGCATACGGATCTCCACATTAGAATCTCCAAACCGCTCCAGCAAAGTCTTTCCTGTCGCCGTACCGTACTCTCCCTGTAGTCCCTCCCACGCGATAGCCAGATTGCAGGAAATCTGTTGGTCTATGCACTCCGACAGGTCTTCCAGTTGGGCTGTCTCCGCAAAGTCTAAAATATCTGTTAGATTGAGGGTACCATATTCCATCTGCGTAGCATTCTGACTACAGGAAACCGGGCAATCCAGTAAAATCTCATCATTTCGGCGGACAAAGATGAGGTTGGTGTGGTAATTTGCAATCCGGACCTGCGCCCATTGTGTCCCCCGATAGGCAGTCATCAAGAAATCCAAGGTAAGATCCGTTTCTTTTAAGGAAACTGTAATTTCCTGCTTTTTTAAATATGTGCGGATCTTCTCCTTTTGTTCCGGGCTAACCTGACTGATCACTTCCAGAACCTTCTGGGTCTGTCCGGCCACTATGCCTGCGGCAGCCGCCGCCGGAATGCCGCGCAGGCCTCCGGTATTGGGTACCACCACACTCTTCACATTTTTGATCAGATTGCCGCTAGCCTCAATTTCCATTCGATCCGGTTCCCCACCCAACAGATCTCTGACATAAGAGGCTGCGTATGCTATGGAAATCGGCTCCGTACAGCCCATAGCTGGAATCAATTCTTCCTTTAAAATGTTGCAATAGGTCCGGTAAGTAGGACTATTCCGGTCCATCTCTTAGTCACTCCCGCTTTCATGGTCCAACCCGTGCTGGGGCTTCAAATGCTGATCCAGCCAGGTCAGTGTCTCTTTCATACAGCCAATGCGGCTCCGGGGCCTTCCGCTTACTCCCAGCATGTGGTTTTCCCCCTGGAACAGAACCATCCGGCACGGAATCTCCCGGCGGCGCAGTACATAAAACATCTGAAGCGACTCCTGCGTGCCACATCGAAAGTCCTGCTCGGCATGGATAAACAGCGTGGGGGTAATCGCCCGATCCGCATATTTGAGGGGAGAATTATTCCACATTTTCTCTGCATCCCCGGATAAAATACTACCGCCGGCCTGATCTTCCACATAGTAGTGTCCAATATCGCTCAAACACTCGTGAGTAATCCAGTTGGAAATGGATCGCAGTGACACCGCGGCCCGGAATCGGTCCGTATGTCCAATGATCCAGTTTACCATGTAGCCGCCATAGCTTCCCCCGACTACCCCCACCCTTTCCGGGTCAATCTGGGGATAGCGCTCCAATGCAGCATCCACAAAATCCATTAAATCTTGATAGTCAATCGACCCATATTGTCCCCGAATTTCTCCAAAGGCATTTCCACGGGAGTCGCTCCCTCTGGGATTGCAGAATAGGACATAATATCCACTAGCCACCCAAACCTGCATCTCATGGCTGAACACCGAAGAATAGCTACTCCGGGGTCCCCCGTGAATCGTGAATATAGCAGGCAGACGGCCCCCTTCTGCCGCTCGGTCCGGCTCGATGACCCAGCCATGAATTTCCTCCCGTCCCTGGGGATGGAGAATCAGCGCCTTTGGCACATGGAGCCGGTATCGCTTTGACAGGCGGCTGCAATCGGTCAAACGGCGCTCAGTTCCTGCCAAATAAAGCTCCGCCAGTTCCAGTCCCTTCAGGCCACAGTATACAATTTCTCCATGGCATTCATCAAACCCAGTGACCACATCGCATTGGGTCAAGGGCCCTGCTACCGTCCCATCTAGATTAAGCCGGTAGACGCCGCTCCTGTCGTTTATTGTGGAAACAAAATAAATCCCGTCCGGACGGCTGCATAGCATTTGTCCTGCTCCCATGGCTCCATCGGTCAACACTGAATTCAAGCCGACACAATAATCAAGCCGGCACAACAGCTTGGGCTCCGCTTCATCCAGCCAGTAAAAACCATCGTATTGGTATCGGCCATAAGTCTCCCCTTTGGAACCGGAAAAGACCGGTCGGCCGTTGAGCCAACCCAGGGCTCGCACATACCAGGTATTGGGCTGCAGCAAAGTCTGACAGGTTTCGCTCTGCGCATCCCAGTAGTAGACTCCCGGTTGGTCGCACGGCACTCCGTCTGCAGGTATGGCTGCAAACACAACCCCCTGCGTTCCCACACTGCACAGCACAACACAATGGTTGTCTCCAGGCATGAGCGGTACACATCGGCCGGTTTTCACCTGATACACATACAGGTTTGTCCGCCTTCCCTCTACCACCTCTCCGCCATTTAGACGGAAGGGGGTCTCCCTAAATGCCATGTAGTTGTACCGGGGAAACTGATAGGGCCAAAGATTCCGATTTACGGTCAGAATCAGCTCATCTTGGGAGAAAAATTCCAGTTTCACCGGGCTGTAGGGAAGCTGGGCATAGGGAGAAAGCTCCTGCGTACGCGGATTTAGGGAAACAAGCTCTGTTTTTCCATGTTCCGGAGCCAGACACAGGATAAGCCTTTCTTCTTCCGGCGCCCAGAGACAGTCTGTGACGGGGATATCATGCCGGACCGGCACACAGGTTCCCCTTCGGTCTAGCAGCCGCAGTTCCCGGTCGTAGGTATCCCGCTGGACATCGGGGTTCCGGACCCAGTAGGAAATCCATTCCCCCTCGGAAGACCATTTTGGATTGCTGATAAACTGATAGTCCAAAAAGCTGTCTATTTTGATCTGATCCATGACAAACTCCTAAGTTCTTTACTGCCATCCAATCATGGTCGCAATGACCAGGAAGGCACAGCAAACAAAAAACACAATGATATAGAGAGGAATCACCAGTTTGAACCAGTCTTTCAGTGTACAGCGGGCCGCGGCCAAACAGCCAATCAGCGGAGCGCAGGCCGGATTAAGGAGGTTAGTAAAACCGTCGCCAAATTGGTAGGCCAGTACCGCCACCTGCCGGGAGACGCCCAGTACATCGGAAAGCGGCGCCATAATGGGCATCACGGCAACCGCCTGGGCACTACCTGAGGGGATAGCCATGTTAATAACCGCATTAGCCACAAACATTCCAATGGCCGCAAAGGCACTACTGAAACCGTCTAGGGTAAGCGAGAGATAGTACACCACCGAGTCCAGAATCCCGGACTGGTCCAAAATCGTGGGCACTGCGCAAGCCAGAATCATAACCACAATAGGAATAATCTGCATCTGAGCGCCTTTAATAAAGCCCTTCATGATTTTATCCACACCCCAGCCGTTCACAATACCACACAAGAAAGCCGTGGGTAGCATGATAGAGGAGAGCTGGGTAGTGCCAAACTGATATTTCGCCGCCAATACACCAAACAAAATGAAGCCCGCGAAGAAAATGCCCAACGTCAGCCCCTGCTGAATGGTCATCTTCTGATCCCCGTAATCCGGCAATTCCCCAAAGTCGGAAAAATCCGACTTGTCCATAACGCTTTTGTTGGGGTCCCTGCGTACACGGGCCGCATACCAGCACATGTATCCGGCCATAATGGCCAGCAGCACAACCGTAGCGACACTGCGCAAGCCTGCGCCGGAGAAGGTAGGCAATCCTGCGATTTCCTGGGCAACGGCTGTGGTAAACGGATTAATGGGCGAAGACATAAACCCGCAGTAAGCGCCCAAAATCATTACAGAGGCCGCAAAGATATTGTCCAGCTTCATCCGCCGGGCCAGTGTGATGGCCAGGGGAACAAAGGGAATAACAACCTGAACGCCTACCATAGAGAGCGTCCCAAAGTAAGCAAAAATAACCGGAATAATCAACAGGATTTTATTTGCAAATTTCTTTGTCAGAGAGTGGATGGCCATATCCAGGGCCCCTGACTGCGTCACAACTCCGATGGCCCCGGCCACGATAATCATGGCAAGTATGGTAGAACCCTGACTGGAAATAACCGTCTGGGGAAGTGCCGCAAACACCTTCAACGGACTGAGAAACACTTTTTCCTGGGCCGTGTAGCTGTTGGGATCCACCACACCGTCTACACGGGTAAAAGATCCCGACGGAATAATAAAGGAGAGCAAATATACAATGCCAATAATAATCAGCAGCAAGGAATAATTGGATAACGGTTTATGTTCTTTTTTTGCAGTCATGTTAAAAGCCTCCTTTTTCTAAAATCTTTTGTAGCCAATACTGGGACGATTGTACTCTCTTTCTGGGTCTCCCTCCTCTG
This sequence comes from Lawsonibacter asaccharolyticus, assembly GCA_003112755.1. Classification (NCBI taxonomy): domain Bacteria; kingdom Bacillati; phylum Bacillota; class Clostridia; order Eubacteriales; family Oscillospiraceae; genus Lawsonibacter; species Lawsonibacter asaccharolyticus. The sequence goes on from BFBT01000003.1 coordinate 81,793, forward strand.
TTTACTTGATTCCCTCCACTCCATATTGTATAATGTGAGATGCATCTCCATGTTGTCCCTATCCGTTCTTATTCACATTATATAGAAACTTCGCCAAGATGGAAGCAATAATTTTACATGCTGCAATTCGTCTTTGGAATAGCAAGGAGTTCGATCTTTTATGACCTCGTTTCAGATGAAGTGCTTTATCAGTGTGGAAAACCACCGCAACTTTACAAAAGCCGCCGAAGACTGCCATGTAGTTCAGGCAACAATCAGCCGACAAATATCGGCGCTAGAAGAAGAATTGGGCTGTAAGCTGTTTGAGAGAGATAGTCATGGCGTGCATACTACGCCGGCTGGTGATATGCTTGCCTACTACGCTCCCGTTTTTCTGGAGTATCAGAAAAACATCTGCGATCAAGTGCGAAACGCCAACTTCCGAACACAAAAATCCCTGCGCATTGGAGTCGGCCCCTATGAACATCTCCTCCTGCGCAAACCTCTGCAAGCTATGCGCTTGGATGGCACAGAGCTGGAAATTAATCTGACCTCATACACTTACAAAGTTCTGCTCACCAGATACCGCAACAAGGTGCTGGATCTCATTTTCTGCAATGACCTCTGCGCCGCACAGATGTCAGACTATTACGCCCACCCTGTGTGTCATGTCAGGTGGCAAGTGGTGGCCTCCAGACAGAGCGATTTGTGGAAGCTGCCTTATGACGAACAGCAGGTCCTGAAGGGCCAGCGGCTGATTACCTTGATCAACGATCAATATGACGCAGTACGTAAATATTGTTATAGTCAATTTATGAGCAATCGAATGGTGGAGACCAATTTTCTAACCACACTGCTGGAATTGGTACAGGCCAATTTGGGCGTAGCCATTGTGCCTCCCTTTGTAAAGCCTATGCTTCCCCCCGACGTTGTGATGCGTGATCTTCTGGCCGTCCCGTTTATTCAGACCTTCTATGCAATGTTTTCCCCTACAATTGAAAAAGGAAACCTGGAACAGATGAGAGCATATCTGAACAGTGCAGCACTTGACTTTTCCTGATTGAACGATCCTGCATCTTTTTTGTATCGTGACAAGACCATAATTGAAGATATGACACTGTTTGGTTCAATTAACAAAATGCAACTAAACAATAATGCAGAACGAATAATCTCAATAGAATGCAGAACAGAAGATGGAAAGCGATTGGTCCAAGCTACTTTAACCGAGAAGCAACATGAATTAGCCTGTGATGCATATAAGGCAACTCAAATGGTACGGATATCAGGAGTTGTTGATAAGAGTAAAAAAATTTGGGCAATGGAGTATCTATCTCTATTTGAAGTACTCTCGTCCAGCGGAGAGGTTATCGGAAAAGCATAGCTGGCAGGGTCTCTTTATATCATTTCTTCTATAACAGCAGCAAACGATCCAGCAAACCCTTGCGACTCAAGGATTTCGGACTGCATCTTTTGTGTTTCACTCCCGTTGGCATTTGAATGCTCGGGGGCGGCAAAGCTGCCCCTGCACAATTCTTCGTCGCTATGCGGCTACAAATTTACGGCGCAAACGTGCCGTCGGCCAGAAGGCCGGTTGGGTGCGTTTCAAGTAAAATCGCAAACAACCTGAGAGGGTTCGGAATTGTTACCCCCTGCCACGTCGGAGCAAGCTTTGTATCGCTTGCTCCGACTTATTTTATAAGTCAGAGCGCGCTCACGCCGCTGCTCCTCCTTTCCAACTGCGACCCGCTGTGCTGGGCTCGCAGTTGGTGGGCCGCCCTGCGGGCGGCATTTTTCGTTTCTGACACAAATATCGGTTTTAACCGTCCCTTCCACGTCGGAGCAAGCTTTGTATCGCTTGCTCCGACTTATTTTATAGTCAGAGCGCGCTCACGCCGCTGCTCCTCCTTTCCAACTGCGACCCGCTGTGCTGGGCTCGCAGTTGGTGGGCCGCCCTGCGGGCGGCATTTTTCGTTTCTGACAGAAATATCAGTCTTAACCGCCCTTCACAAAAAGAAAGACATCTGCTTGTGCAGATGTCTTTCCTCTTTTGCTTCCGCTCCTTTTTGCTCTCCTCCCTTTTCCGGCTCTAGGAGCCGGGACGGACTTTTGCCGGGGACAGCCGGAAGATCACAGCCCTGCCCTTGCGCTCTGTGCTTCCTTTAAAAATGCCGGATGAAAATATCGCTCTGCTCCAAAAATTCCTCCACCGTATCAAAGCCCAGCAGGCGGAGCAGCTTGAGGACATAGGGGTTGTCCAGCGGAGTGCTGAACTCCGCCTCGTCTCCGTAACGGTCTACATTCTCCCGCCCGGTCTCCCGGTCCAGCAGGACCTTCGGCCCGCCTACGCAGCCGCCGGTACAGCCCATCCCTTCAAAGAAATTCGCCTGGTGCTGGCCGGAGCGGATGTCCTCGATCATCGCCCTGCACGCCGGCACGCCGTCTGCCTGCCGGGTCCGGACCTGGATAGGCCGCTCCGGGTGCAGACGGGCCACCGTGGTCCGAACCGCCTCGCTGACTCCGCCGGTACGGGCGTAGATCCGCCCCGCTCGGGAGGAGTGGTCCCGCTCGCTCTCCTCCAGCAGCTCCGGGTGGATATCCGCCGCCTGGAAAATATCCTGCATCTCCTGGAAGGTAAGCACATAGTCCACCGCGCCGGCCAGGTCTGCCTCCCGGGCCTCCGCCTTTTTGGCAATGCAGGGCCCCACAAAGATGGTGACCGCATCTGGGTGCAGCTTTTTTACCGTCCGGCCGGCGGCGATCATAGGGGATACCGCCCCGGGAACGTGTGGCATCAGCTCATGATACAGCTTTCGGATCATGCCGATCCACATGGGGCAGCAGCAGCTTGTGAGCTGGAAATCCGTCTCTGTGTGAATGTTCCGGTCAAACTCCAGCGCCTCCTTCAACGTCAGCAGGTCCGCGAAGAGGGCCACCTCCACCATCCCGGTGAAGCCCAGCAGCTTGAAAGCCGAGCGCAGCCGGCCCGGCGTCACCACAGTGGAGAATTGGCCCAGGAAGGCAGGGGCGATCAGGGCGTAGACGGGCCCTTTGGCATGCTTGACTGCGTCCAGGGCAGGCAGCACGTCCCGGCTGGCAGTCAGGTTTCCAGACTGGCAGGCCTGGATACAGGCGCCGCATCCGGAGCAGCGGTCCGGGTCCACGGCAAGCGTACCGTCGTCCCTGCGCACGATGGCGTCAAACAGGCAGGCGGCGGCGCAGTGTGTCTCCTCTTTGGGACAGGTGCAGGGGTTGAGCGGCCAGACCAAGGGGTGGTCCTGAGGGTGGAGCAGGCAGTCCAGATGCCCGGCACTGGCCTCCAGATCATCTGCCTGGACGGAGCCCCTCTCAACAGCCTGTTTCAGCATAGTGCGGTAAAGTTCCTCAAAGGTCATGGTGGTCCTCCCCTTCTGTCGATACAGTGGTCAGTATGTCCGTTTTGGGAACAAGCAAACCCGTTTCCCTGTTGTTTCCCTATTATATCACAGAGGGACTCGGCCGTCATCCCTATTCCCCGGGAAACAGGGCAGAGAAAAAGGGAGAACCCTCTGGACAGAAGTCCCGGCAGGAGGTATGATAAAGAGGTAAGCACTGCGGGCCTCCTGGGGTCCGCGCACACTGAGATCAAGCATCTGCCCCGGGTCGGGCAGAGCAGCGAGGATTTGATATCATGTATCGGAGAGAAACTCCCTGGGACATCGTAAAACCGCTCCTGTTTTTCCTGGGCTCTATCCTCTGGCTGGAGGGGATCTACCGGGCTTTCTATGTCCGGCCCTTTTTTGATGTGGGGCTGGTCTATATCCTGCTTTTCTCCCTGCCGCTGGCCGGGATGTGTGCCCTTTTGACCTCTCTCTGGGGCAAGAAGGGGAACCGCAAGGCCGGCTTCGCCGTGCTTGGCGTGCTGACCCTGTGGTACATGATCCAGTCGGTGTACCACACGATCTTTGCCACCGTGCTGGTCACCAAGTCCTTCAACATGGCAGGTCAGGCCCTGGGCAGCTACTGGAAGGAGACCCTGCTGGGCATCTGGGAGGCCCTGCCCGCCCTGCTCCTGCTGGCCGTCCCTCTGGTGGTGTACTTCTTCCAGCCACGGTTCGCCCTCCTGAACCGCCCGGACGGCCGGGTGCTGCTGGGAGTGATCGGCGGCGTGATCATCGTGCAGGCCGCAGCAGTGCTGGCGATCGCCCTGCCCACCGGCGGGATCATGACGACCCGCCAGATCTATCGAGAGACCTTTGTCCCAGACCTGACGGTCTCCCACTTCGGCCTGGCCACCACCCTGCGGCTGGATATCGAGCAGACCCTCTTTGGCCTGGAGGAACCCAGCCGCCCCGACCCGGGTGAGGGCTCGGTCTCCACGCTGGCCCCGGGGAATGTCTCTGTCCAGCCGGAGGAGCCGGAGGAAGGGGAGACCCCCGCCGCCTCCGGTCCCAATGTCATGGACATCGACTTCGACGCCCTGATCGCCAACGAGACGGACAGCACCCTGAAGGACATGCACGAGTATTTCCGGGACCGGACGCCCACGGAGAAAAATCAGTACACCGGCATGTTCCAGGGCAAGAATCTGCTCCTTTTCACCGGCGAGGCTTTCTGGATCGGCGCAGTGAACGAGCAGTACACCCCCACCTTATACAAGCTGGCCCACTCCGGCTTTGTGTTTGAGATCTTCTACAACCCCCTGTGGTATTACTCCACGGTGGATGGGGAGTATGCCGCCACCACCGGCCTGATCCCCACCAACCAGGTCAATGCCTCCCAGCGGTATGCAGGAAAAAACGGGGTCTCCATGTACTTCTCCATGGGCAACCAGCTCCGGGCCCTGGGCTATCCCACCCTGGCCTACCACAACAATACAGCCAACTACTATGACCGCAACCTCTCCCACCCCAACCTGGGCTATGATTTCTACGCCTGTGACACCGGGCTGGATGTGGCCATGACCTGGCCCCAGTCCGACCTGGAGATGATGCAGCTGACCCTCCCCCAGGCTCTGGCCGGAGAGAAGCCCTTCCACAACTACTATATGACGGTGAGCGGCCACATGAATTACAGCTTCGCCGGCAACGCCATGTCCGCCAAGCACCGAGATGAGGTGGCGGATCTGGACATGAGCGAGGCCGCCCGGGCCTATCTGGCCTGCAACATGGAGTTGGACCAGGCTCTGGAGTACACCATCAAGACGCTGGAGGAGGCCGGCGAGCTGGAGAACACCGTGATCGTCCTCTCCGGGGACCACTACCCCTATGGCCTGGACGGCACCGGCGCCATCGACGAGCTGGCGGGGGAAGGCACGGAGGCCGATCCCTTTGAGAAGTACCGCTCCACGCTGATCCTCTGGTCCGGTGACATGGAGGAGCCTGTGGTAGTGGACAAGCCCTGTTACAGCGTGGACATCATCCCCACCCTGTCCAATCTGTTCGGCCTGGAATATGACTCCCGCCTGCTGGCCGGCCGGGATATCCTCTCCGACGCCCCCGGCCTGGTCATCTTTAACGATTACAGCTATCTCACCGAACTGGGGCGTTACAATGCGGACACGGACACCTTCACCCCAAACGAGGGGGCACAGGTGCCGGAAAACTACGCCCAGGACACCTACTGGGAGGCCCGGTATATCCGCAGCTATTCGGAGAAGATCCTATTCAATGACTACTACCGCAAAATCGGGCTGGAGCCCCCGGCCGGTCCGGAGGAGAACTGACCAGACGCAGAAAGGACGCGCCTCAATGCGAGGCGCGTCCTTTTAGAGATATGTATGGATCAGCAGATCAATAGTTCTCCGCCTTCAGCTGGAAGTAGTCCCGGGGATGAGCGCAGACGGGGCAGACCTCCGGCGCCTGCTTGCCCACATGGATATGGCCGCAGTTGGAACACTGCCAGATCATATCGCCGTCTCTGGAGAACACCAGGCCCCCCTCCACGTTGGCCAGCAGCTTGCGGTAACGCTCCTCGTGCTCCTTCTCGATCTTGGCAACTTCGGAGAACAGGAATGCGATGTGGTCAAAGCCCTCCTCCTCGGCCTCCTTGGCCATGGTGGCGTACATATCGGTCCACTCGTAGTTCTCGCCCTCAGCAGCGGCGGCCAGGTTCTCCGCAGTGGAACCGATCCCGCCCAGCAGCTTGAACCAGATCTCAGCATGCTCCTTCTCATTGGCGGCGGTCTCCTCAAAGATCTTGGAGATCTGGACAAAACCGTCCTTCTTCGCTTTGGAGGCAAAATAGGTGTACTTGTTGCGGGCCTGGGACTCCCCAGCAAAGGCTGTCCACAGGTTCTGTTCTGTCTTGCTTCCCTTCAGTTCAGGCATGATGATTTCCTCCTTTAGTTTCTTAATGAGAATAATTACTGTTTAAATTATACCATATCCTGCCCGCCTCGTCAACTCATTTTACAGATCTTTGGAACCATCCTGTGTCTTCGACCGGGCCCGCATCTATTATACTCTACTCCTCCAGTCCGGGCAAGCGGTCCGCCAAATTTTGCAGTCAAAAACATCGCCCGCAGGGCGGCCCCAACTGCAAGCTCAGCGCAGCGGTTGTGATTTGGAAAGGAGGAGCAGCAAAATGAGTGCGCTCTGACTTATAAAATAAGTCGGAGCAAACGATAGACGTTTGCTCCGACTTGGAGCAGGTGAGGGGAATCGAACCCCCGTGTTCAGCTTGGGAAGCTGACATTCTGCCATTGAACTACACCTGCATGGGTTTCAGCCTGTATAATATACCACAACTTGGCGTGCAATGCAAGGGGAAAATCCAGACTCACAAAAGTTTTTTCAGACCAGCCGGACCAGCGCCCCCTCCTCCCCCGCCGCAGCTGGGGAGGAGGGGGCGCGCCGCTGGCCCCAGGCCGTGAAGAGCAGAGACATCGGGCGGACATCCGCCGAAGATCCGCACACCAGCGCTGCGGCCTGGTTGGTAAAGCGGAGGGACAAGCCCTTCCGGACCAGATCGATCATTATGGAGACCGCTCGACTGATGGCGGTAAAGACCGCCGGCCGGTCCGGAGACTGGAGTCCAGGTCTGTCTGTGCGGGCCCGGAGATGAGCCGGCCCAGGCAGTCGAACCGGGAGCCGTGGCAGGGGCAGTCCCAGGTCTTCTCGTCCGGGTCCCACTCCAGCTGGCAGCCCAGGTGGGGGCAGCGGATGTCCACGGGGTGGAGCGCCCCCGTCTCGTCCCGGTAGACCCCGGCCTTTTTCCCGTTGAGGAACACGATCCCGCCGTGTCCGGCCGGGATATCTTTGGCCGCCTCTGCTGGGATCTGGAAGAATCGCTTGACCATACTCTTGACGGCCTGCCCGCCCTCCTTCAGGATGCCGGGCAGCGCCGCGGGGTCCAGACGGCTGGGAGAGAAAAGGCCGGCATAGGGGTTGTCCCTGCCCTGGATCATATCACACAGGAGGGTGGCGGCCGCCATGGAGGAGGTCATGCCCCACTTCTGGAACCCAGTGGCCACATACCAGCCGGGATGGCTGGAGGAGTAGGGGCCGATATAGGGCACATGGTCAGGCGGCATGCAGTCCTGGGCAGACCAGTGGGCGGTCTCCTGGCTCTGGGGGAACCACTCCCGGGCCTTCCGCCGGAGCAGGTCATACCGGCCCCCCTCGGTGTTCTCGCCGGTGCGATGGCCTCCGCCGCCCAGCAGGAGCAATTCCCCATAGGTGCGGAGAGAGAAGGTGTCCCGTCCCACTCCCAGAAACATGCCGTCCACAGGCGGAGCGCCCTGCAGGGCCAGCACATAGGAGCGCTCCTGGTGCATCCGGGCGAAATACATCCCCGGAAAGTTGACAAAGGGAAAATGGCAGGCGAAAACGATGTGCTCCGCCTGGACCGAGCCCAGCTCTGTGGTCAGGAGGTCCCCCTCCGCGGTGAGGACCCGGCTCTGCTCGTAGATGGTCAGCTGGTCCGCCAGCACTTTCAGGAATTTCAGGGGGTGGAACTGTGCCTGCCCTTCAAAGCAGACCGCCCCATCGTGGGGGATGGGGATAGAGACCTCCCTGGTGAACGAGGCCGGCAGGCCCAGGCGCCGGGCGGCCTCCGCCTCCTCCTGTAAGACAGTGACGTCAGGGCCGTAGAGATAGGCACATCGCTCCTCCCAGTCGCAGGAAATGCCTTGGACGTCGATCAGGTCCTGATAGGCCCGGACCGCATCCTGGTTAGCTTTGGCATACCGCCTGGCGGTCTCCTCCCCAAAGGACTGGATCAGCCTGCTATAGATCAGGCCGTGCTGGGAGGTGATCTTGGCCGTGGTGTTTTGGGTCTGCCCGCCGGCGATCCGGTCGGCCTCCAGGACAACGACTGAAAGCCCGGCCTGCTGGAGGGCATAGGCCGTCAGCACCCCGGCCATCCCCGCCCCTACCACCGCTGCCTGAGTTTTCAAATGCCCCCGGAGGGGCGGCCTGCGCCCAATAGAGCAGGTCTGAGACCAGATAGATCCCATAAAAGCCTCCTTTGATCCTCTGCAGTGAATGTCTGCTTTATCCATGCCCAACGGAGCGGCTTTTATGTGAGAGAATCACTTATAGAAAAGGCGAAAAACATCGGCAAGGAGAATGAGCTGCGGACAGGACTTCCCGATGCGTCATTGTATTCGTCCCCTTTATATGCAGCGCACGATGCCCCCAGCGTGCCTCCGCCCTGGAGGGGCAGGCCGCTTTTTTGTCTCTGAGAAAGGGGCAAAAGACTTGCTGGTAACAGGATAGCAATTCACAGAGATATTCTGCCTAGCGTTCCATCTCAAATATCGTCGGCTCTTGTGGCAGGAACGCACAGCCTTGAAAAATCGCTTCCACAAATCCCCGCTCATCAGGCACGCCGGTATGAATTTCCGGTGCAGAGGGGGAGAAATAAAAAGCAGGGAACCGAAGTCTCCTGCTGGGGCGGGGGCATGTTCTGCTGTTGCTGCCCGCTGGCTGGACAGTGTATTCCGAGATGGAGGGCGGCACTTCGGGTACATTTGCCGCGCTTAGCTGGTTCACCCTCCCCGGGGCCTTTGTTCAATTTTTCATCGGCTATTCACCAACCTCCTTTTCGTGAAAGTTGCGCAATTTTACGGGATGAATCTCTGTAATGATTTCTCCACCTCCTTCCCGCCTATCCATGCAAAAAAGCCGCCCGATTTGAACGCCGGACGGCTTTTGTGTAATGTAATAAAGCAAATATTGCTCAATTTTGTAGATCAAAAAATCAACAACACGGAAAGTTGATATATAAAAATAGGATATTTGGAACTCTATATCTGTAATATATACCGTTTTTTTCGTACAGAACTTATGTTGTCCATTTTAAGTGAAAGCCCATATTTTTTAGCAAAACTTCCTCTGTTAGTTAAAATCGCAGTCTAGCTGTTTGAGTACTTCCATTTGGCTGTCTGCACACCAGCAAACGGGCTTTGAGCCTCCGATTGGCGCTGTAGTATCTGTTCATGGCTCTACGGTACCATTCGGCCTCTTTTGATAACTTTTTTGACCAAATTGCTTCCAATGCGGTAGCAGATGTAGTCCAAATCCGGTGCGTCCCAAACCACAAGGTCGCCCAGTTTTCCGACTTCCACAGAGCCGATTTGGTCAGCCATCCCAATTGCGGCAGCACCATTAAGCGTGACAGCTGTTAGCACTTCTTCCGGCGTAAGCTTGTACTTCAGGCATCCCAGTCCAATAACAAACTGCATATTCAAGCATGGGCAAGAGCCAGGATTGAAATCTGATGCCATGGCAACCGGCACTCCAGCTTCCACCATCGAACGTGCAGGCGCAAAACCGGCCCCCAGGTAAAAGCTAGTAGCCGGCAGAAGGCAGGCTACTGTGCCCCCTTTTGCCATACTGGAGATTCCTTCAGGCGGACAGACAATTAAATGTTCCGCAGAGACCGCACCCAGCTCTCCGGCCAAGACAGATCCACCAATCGGATCGATTTCATCTGCATGTATTTTGGGAGTCAGGCCATATTTGCGGCCCGTTTCCAAAATTTTTCGGCTCTCTTGTGCATTAAATACGCCTGTTTCGCAGAACACATCACAGAACTTAGCGATTTTCTGTTCCGCAACTGCTGGGATCATTTCTTCGCACAAAAGACGGATATATGCGTCCCGGTTTCCTTTATACTCAGAAGGCAGTGCATGGGCCCCCATAAAGGTGGCCACTACGTCCACAGCATGCCTCTCCTGTAACTTTTGGATCGCGCGAAGCTGTTTTAGCTCCTCATCGGTCGTAAGGCCATATCCGCTCTTGGCCTCACAGGTGGTGGTGCCGAAGGACAGCATCTCACTTAACGCCAGGGACGCCTTCTCTGTCAGCTCCTCTTCGCTGGCCGACCGTGTACTTTTGACGGTAGAAAGGATACCGCCGCCTTGGGCAAGGATATCGAGATAGGGGACACCATGGAGTTTCATACCAAGCTCATTCTGTCTCCAACCGCCAAAAATCAGGTGGGTATGTGCGTCCACAAGGCCCGGCGTGACCAGTCCTCCCTCTGCATCTATCCGTTCAGCATCTATGTCGGGAGGGGTGCCAGTCCCAACCTGAAAAATCCGTTCGCCTTCTAGCAGCACCCACGCATCTCTTTGGATTTGGATGGCGCCCTGAGCTGCCCCGCCTTTGGGTCCGTATCCCAGCGGAGTGGCAAGAACGCCGATGTTGAAGAGCAGCACTCGTTCCATATGATAGTTCGATCCTTTCTCAAGAGGGAGGAGACGCACATGCGCCTCCTCCCTAGCAAAATGGATGGTAACGCCTATTTGATGACGCTTTGATACAGTTGGATTCAGCCCTCTTTCTTTCCAGTTACCAGAGCGACCACAACGTAATCAATAAAGGAGGCACTCATACCAACGATAATAGCATCCACCGGGATGGGAAGAATACCAAATACGCACAGCAGTGAGACAACGCCACCTACAACGATGGAAGAAACTGCTGCCAAAGCGTTGCCCTTTTTCCAGAACAGGCCTAAGAGAACAGGGGCGACCAGACCGCTGGCATAGAAAGTATAAGCATAGTCCAGGATCTCAATGATGCCAGGGATGGCCAAGGCCACGAAAAGGGATGCGATACCGACCACTACGGTAGTCACCACAGACATCCGCAGAATCGTCTTGGAACTCTTTTCATCGCTGGCAGACTTACCCATAGCACCCAGGTAGATGTCGTTGACTACATGGGAAGTGCAAGCCAGCAGCAGAGAGTCAGCAGTGGACATGACGGCAGCACACAGAGCAGCGATCACAATGCCGGCGGCCACGGTGGGCAGCACCTCCACAGCCAGAGAGGCGATGGCGCTTACCTCAGTCAGGGTATCGCCCAGGAAGGCACGGGCCAGCATACCGTCTATAGCGCTGTTGACGCCCATTGCCATCAGAATACAGCCGGCAATGATACAGCCGGTCTTTGCGATTCGTTCATTCTTTGCAGAGAGCAGTCTCTGGTAGAAATCCTGACCGATGATTTCATAGGCGATCATCGGCAGCGCGATGGACGCCATTGCTGCAAGACCGATGCCGGTGGGACTCATGTAAGTATCAATGCCGCCCGGAACGTTCATGGTGGACAGTTTTTCAACCAGTCCGCTCCAACCACCAATTTTAATCAGGCCAATAAACGTAGTCAGGGGGACCCCGATGAAGATGACGATAAGCTGGATCACGTCGGTGAGGGCCACTCCCCACATGCCGGAAAAGGCTGTATAAAGAATGATCACACAGATAGCGATCACAGCTGCTACTGTAGTGTTGATTCCAAATACAGTCAGCACCTTGGAGATGGCACCGACCTGGGCGGCAAGGATCCCGACCAGAGCCGCAAAGGAGAATACACTCGTGAGGACACGCGCAGTGTTGGACTGGTAGCGGTTATAAACGAAGTCGCTGATCGTACACAGTCCCATTTTACGCATGGGCTTTGCCATCAGCAAACCCAGCACCAGCATGGCGAGGCCGGTAGAAACGCCGAATGTCATGCCGGACAATCCCTGATTATAGCCATTTGTAGAGGTTCCGATGATGTTGCCGCCGCCCAGCTGGGTAGCACACAGAGTACCCACCAGGACAAACAGGCCCATGGACCGGCCAGCCAAAAGGAAGTCTTCAGAGCCTTTTACCCTGCGGGATGCATAAAGACCCACAGCAAGCACGACCGCCATATAGGCGATCAGGATTATCAGCATTGTGATTTGATTGGGTGTCATAGCGATTCTCTCCTTTTTTCAGTGCGTTTTTTACGCCAGGATCGTTATTTCGCCAGAGTCTCCGTCCATTTTCACTCTCTGCCCCTCGCAGAATTTGTCATAGGTCTGCTGATCCACCCGGATCAGCGGGATATCCATAATAATCGCATTAGACACCAGAACAGTACTTAGATCCAGCACAATGAATCCCGCAGGTTTGTTGTCAAACTTGGACATCTGATACAGGCCGTCCATCTGCACCACAGAGCTGCCCTTATCAATAGGAAACACGATGATTTTCTTTGCAATCACTTTGTCTGTCAGTGCATGATCCTGTTCAATGATGGTACCTTTCTCCGGGCTTACCATATAGAAATTGATCGGATCTTTTGACACCAGGATCTCGCCTTCAACAATGCCGCTGGCAATCGGCTCACCCTTCAGCAGTCTCTCATCCTTCATGATACGATCTCCCCCTTCAGCACAGATTGGATACAGGCGGGAATACTCTTGACAGTAAATGTCATGTTCCAGCGCTTAGTATAGTAGGCACATTTAGGCGATTCCGTCACGCCGCTCATCCCATACAGATGTGACCAGCATGGCTGATCCACACAACTGTTGATAACGATTTCTCCACCAGCTTTATGTATGATATCCAGGTAGCCCATCCGCTGCGCCAGCTCCTTGGTGGAGGTAGAGGTGAAGATATACAGCTGACCTGCCAGCTGCTGACCATCCAGCATCTTCGCGATGGAACCCACCTGGTTGATGGTCAAATGGGGGCAGCCCAAGATACAGAAGTCCGCTTTTCCAGTGCCGGCAGAGATCTCCGCTCTGGCCTGAGCCAAGTCTTCATTCGTGATGGTGACCACAGGGGGATCTTTCCGCCCTAAAAAGGCAGTGTGGACATCTGCCGCCTCCGGTGTTACGCCTGCCACATGGAACATGGGGACGATCCCATGGATATTCAACTGAGTACCCAGGTCCATCAGTTGTTCCGACGTGGTCTGCTTGGACAAACCATTGAACACAGGGCAGTGGTATGCCTGGCCCATCTTTTTAGGCGTAATATAACCCAGCAGCTCATAATCGTATTCACTGTCCACATCGGCCTCTACCTGAATAAGGACATCGCCTGCCCGATTCTGCTCCAGCAGCAGTCCGTATTCGGGTGTGACACCGGTAATGGCCGCACACATAGCGCTCTGAGCAGCCTCACGATTTGTCCGGGCCCCCAGCACCGAGTTGACATATACTGCGCCGCCAGAAGCGGAGAAAGAACAGATTTCTCCAAAGCGGGGGACATTGTTTTCAAAAAACGGGGTGCAGTCAAAGGTGAGGATGGCGCCAAGCTTCCGATAAACATCGATCGTGCTCTTCAGTGTGCGCTCATTTTCCTCATCTAATTTCGAAATCGTCTTAAAATACTCATAGTCATAGGCGGGATTGACCGTGGGAGGCACCATACAATGTGCCTGCTCCTCCAACAGCTTCGAAACAAACCAGAGGTCACCCTCCTGGTTGCTTAGAGAGATATGCCCCCGGCTGATCGGTACCATACGCTCAGCGCCGAAAGCTTTCCCGATCCCTACCAGGACCCGCATTGCCCGGGCAAATCCTGGTCCCATTTCGCCATTCAGCATGGCTTGTTCCTTCTCTGTCAATCTCATTTCGTTCGATACCTCCTAAGTTTGATCTCAGATATCTTCCAGTGCTTTATGCACAATACTGTCATCTGCCAAGTAGGGCAGGGTGATATGGTCCTGACCCTCGTACAGTTTATTGTATTCAGCGATTGTTGACAGCGAATTGGGATTTCCGGCCCAGCCACGACGGGCAACCCCCACCATAACATCCCAAGGCATAGACATCTTTAAAATCTGGTCTACCCGCTCGGAGCCGTCCAGCACCATACCAAAGCCGCCGTTGATGGACTTGCTCACACCAACACCGCCGCCGTTGTGCAGGGCAATCAGACTCATGCCGCGGGCAGCATTTCCAGCGTAGCACTGGGTGGCCATATCGGCCATGATATTGGAGCCATCCTTAATATTGGAAGTCTCACGGAAGGGAGAGTCGGTACCACCAGTATCATGATGGTCGCGGCCCAGCATAACGGGCCCGATCTCGCCCTTACGGACCATCTCATTGAACTTCAGGGCAATGTTCATACGGCCCATGGCGTCGGAGTACAGTATCCGGCATTGCGTGCCTACTACCATCTTGTTCTTTTTCGCATCACGCAGCCATATGTAGTTGTCGTGATCCTGATAGCGGCGGTTGTGTGCCCTGATGTACTCGGCGGCAGCCATATCGGTCTTATCCAGATCTTCTTCCTTCCGGGACAGACAGCACCAGCGGAAAGGACCATAGCCATAGTCAAACAGGAAGGGGCCGAGGATATCTTCCACATAGGAGGGGAATACGAAGCCGTCCAAGTCATTCTCGCCGTTCTTGCAAATCTTCTCGGCAGGCACGCCGGCGTCGTACACCGACTTCAGGAATGCATTGCCATAGTCGAAGAAATAGGTTCCCTTCTCGTGAAATTTGCAGATCATCTCATAGTGATGCTTCAGGGACTTGTCAACCAGCTTGGCGAAGCCTTCGGGGTCCTTGTCCAGCATCTCAGTACGCTGTTCGAAGGTCAATCCCTGCGGGCAGTATCCGCCGTCGTACGCCATGTGGCAGGAGGTCTGGTCGCTCATTAGATCCACATGGATATTCTTCTCATACAGGTACTCCAACAGGTCCACCACGTTGCCGTGATAGGCGATGGCGTAGGGTTCCTTGGCAGCCAGCTTCTGCTGAGTCATTTTCAGGACCTCATCCAAGTTGTCGGACTTCGCACTCACCCAGCCCTGGTTGTAACGGGTCATGATCCGGGACAGGTCCACCTCAGCAATGATGGAAACGGCACCTGCGATCTCCGCAGCCTTGCCCTGGGCGCCGCTCATACCGCCCAGACCGGCGGACACGAACAGGCGGCCGGCCAGGTTCCCGTCCTCGGGGATACCCAATTTGGTGCGCCCCGCACCCAGCAGGGTGTTAAAGGTGCCATGCACGATGCCCTGGGGACCGATGTACATCCAGCCTCCGGCGGTCATCTGGCCGTAGTTGGCAACCCCGATGGCTGCCGCACGGTTGAAGTTTTTCTGGTCATCATACATGCCGATCATCAGGCCGTTGCTGATAATACAGCGGGGAGCCAGCTTATGGCTGTGGAACAGGCCCAGAGGATGGCCGGACATCACAACCAAAGTCTGCTCGTCCGTCATGATCTCCAGGTACTTCTTGATCAGACGGTACTGCATCCAGTTCTGGCACACCTGTCCGGACTCGCCGTAGGTCACCAGTTCATAGGGGTACAGCGCCACCTCGAAGTCCAGGTTGTTGTCGATCATCACCTGGAACGCTTTGCCCTCGATGCAGTTGCCTTTATATTCGTCGATGGGCTTGCCGTACAGCTTTCCCTCCGGCCGGAAACGGTATCCATAGATACGGCCGTGTTCCTCCAGTTCCTGGGCAAACTCCTTTGCCATCTGCTCATGATGATCAGGATGGATATAGCGCAGGGCGTTCTTAATGGCCAGTATCTTGTCGGCCTCAGTCAGATGGGATTCACGGCGGGGGGCACGGCGGTAGCCCTCTTCAAAAGCGGGATATTCAGGCAGTTCATAGTCCAAGTGAATGGTCATGCACTTGTCCATGTCAAGATGTGCTGGGGTCATAATGGTTCTCCTTTCTTCTTCAAATATGTGTCAGCAAGATGTCTAGTTTTTAATCCTTTTTCTCGCCTTGATATATTGAATTCTAACAGATAAGTGTTATAATAAAAAGTACTTAATTCGTATATTTGTTATATAAAGAAGGTATGCCATTATGAACTTCAGGCAATTGGAGTATTTTACTACTGCGGCAAGGTTAAAAAGTATCTCGAAGGCCGCTCAGGAGCTCCATGTGGCCCAGCCACCTGTGAGCCGCCAAATCGCACTTTTAGAGGACGAACTGGGAGTATGCCTTTTCCTGCGTACAAACAAGGGAATAGAACTGACCGAAGCAGGGCAGAGCCTCTATGTCCAAAGCAAGCATATCTTCCAAAGCATACACACCATGATCGACAGTGTGCGGGACATTGACCAGGGGCTGCGGGGCTGCTTGAAACTTGGATCGATCTATTCCACTATTTCTTTCACCTTGGATTTTCTAAAGAAATATCATGCGGAATACCCCAATGTAGAGTACTACATCCGCATGGGAACTCCCGGGGATCTTTTGAAAGATCTGAGCAATGGCGATCTTCACGTGATATTTCTCCGGGGGACTACAAGTGAAATCTCCGGCTCATGGGAACGCATACTCGGTGAAGAAACACTGGAAGTCATTTTGACAGAGAGCCTAGATCCTGCACCTGGACTGGATTATATTCCTATCGAGCGTCTTCGAGATGTCCCAATGTGCCTGCTGCGCAGCGATGACCTTTGGAGCTACAACAATTACCTTATTAATGAGTGTCAGCGCAATGGTTTCTCTCCCAATGTCGTCTGCCAGTGTTATGATACCCCCATGGCTCTTCAGATGGTACAGTCTGGATTTGGAATTAGTTTTTTGCCTCCGGCACTTGTGAATATAATCGGCTCACATGAGCTTTACTCGAAGCCGATCCGGGGCATAACCGCAAAATCATATCCTACTATGATGTGGAACAGCAGTGTCATGTACTCTGGCTGTGTCAAACGCTTTATTGACATGTTCGGACAATAGGACCTCAGTGACTGACTAGTAGAACTGTTCATATCCAATGGTCTCCTGAGTCGACTTTAAGCCAACCAAGTGAGTCAGATATTTATTCACTTTTCACTGGTGTACCTCAAGTTTCAAATAAGAATGGAGCGGCCGCAAAACACGACCGCCCCATTCTTATTTGAAACTATGTCAGTACATATATTTTTGATATTACTCATCCCAATTTCTGCACCCTTGTTTTATACATAGAGCTGATATTTCTTCTGATCTTATGAGATAAATCGTAGCATACCAAAATTTTTATACCTTCCCCAGCAAAAAATAAGGGAGCCGGACCAACGCCGACTCCCTATATCGTTTGATTATTTTAGGGCAAACATCCCCTATTAGACCGCATTTGCGATCATCCCCCAATATAACACTTGGGTGCCTTCGCCAGCCTAATCAGTCAGCTCTCTCATCACACTCCCCCACATCCCGTGTGGTATTTTCGGCAAGTGTGGTAATACTGTGGCAACACAGAAAATCATGTCATTTTAGTACAATTTAGCACCGGCAGGAATCGCATCATCTAACATAAGCAAATTCAACCCTTCGTGTCCGTCATACTCGTACACAGCAGAGATCAGCATTCCCTCAGACGGAATTCCCATCATCATTCTAGTGGGCAAATTCGTGATTGCAACGCAGGTTTTACCCACCAATTCTTCAGGAGTATAATAAGTGTGAATGCCACTTAAAATAGTCCGTTTGCGCTCAGTTCCGTCATTTAATGTGAACTTCAGCAACTTTTTAGACTTTTCGACCGCTTCACAGGATTCGATTTTCACCACACGAAAATCGGATTTTGCAAAAGTTTCAAAATCCACAAACTCCTCAAACAAAGGTTCAATCTTCACCTTTGAAAGATCAATGCGTGCGCTATTTGTGGACACATTACGAGTTACAACAGCTTGATTTTCCCCTTCACTCTTCGTGTTCGCACCATCATTTTTTTCCAGGGGCTTCATCGTGGGGAACAAAATGACCTCCCGGATGGAGTCGCTGTTGGTAAGCAGCATGACACAGCGGTCGATGCCGATGCCCAGACCGCCCGTGGGAGGCATACCGTACTCCAGGGCGGTGAGGAAGTCCTCGTCCATCATGCCGGCTTCGTCATCTCCCTTATCCCGCAGCTCCACCTGCTTCTGGAAGCGGCCCCGCTGGTCGATGGGGTCGTTGAGCTCGGAGAAGGCGTTACCCATCTCACTGTGGCAGATGAACAGCTCGAACCGCTCGGTGAGCCGGGGGTCCTTGGGGGACCGCTTGGCCAGTGGGGACACATCTACCGGATGCATGGTGATGAAGGTGGGCTGGATCAGCTTCTCCTCCACCTTCTGATCAAAGCACTCATACAGGGCGTTGCCCCAGGTCTTGTCCGCGGTCTCGGGCAGCTCCACGCCGATGGACTTGGCGGCGGCCACCGCCTCCTCGTCACTGTTGATGGCCATGAAGTCGATGCCGCAGTACTGCTTCACCGCCTCATGCATAGGCATGCGGGGCCATCCGGGAGTCAGGTCGATCTGCTCCCCCTGCCACTCCACCTGATAGGTGCCCAGGATCTTCTGGGCGGCGGAGGAGAGCAGGTCCTCGAACAGATCCATCATGTCGTTGAAATCGGCGTAGGCCTGGTAGAGCTCCACGGTGGTGAACTCCGGATTGTGCTTCGGGTCCATGCCCTCATTGCGGAAAATGCGGCCGATCTCATACACCCGGTCCAGACCGCCCACAATGAGACGCTTCAGGGGCAGCTCGGTGGCGATGCGCATGAACATGTCGATGTCCAGGGTGTTGTGGTGGGTGATGAAGGGACGGGCAGTGGCGCCGCCGGAGATGGTGTTCAGGACGGGGGTCTCCACCTCCATATAGCCCCGGCCGTCCAGGAAGTCCCGCACATGCTTGATGAACTGGGAGCGGATGATGAAGTTGCGCTTCACCTCCGGGTTGACGATCAGGTCCACATATCGCTGGCGGTAGCGCAGCTCGGTGTTGGTCAGGCCGTGAAATTTCTCCGGCAGGGGCAGAAGGGACTTGGACAGCAGGGTCACCGCCTCCACCCGGATGGACATCTCCCCCCGCTGGGTGCGGAACACGATGCCCTTCACTCCCACGATGTCGCCGATATCCAGCTTCTTGAAGCGGTCGTACTCCTCCCCATCCATCTCGTCCCGGCGGGCATAGAGCTGGATGCGGCCCGACTTGTCCTGCAGGTCGCAGAAGGACACCTTGCCCATGCCCCGCTTGGACATGAGCCGCCCGGCCAGCGAGACTTGGCTGCCCTCCATGGCGTCAAAATCCGCCTTGATGGCGGCGCTGTCGTGGGTGACCTCATATTTGGTGATCTGGAAGGGGTCACGCCCCCCCTCCTGGAGCTCCTTCAGCTTGTCCCGGCGGATCTGGAGCAGCTGGGACAGGTTCTGCTCCTGGTTCTTCTCTTCAGCCATGTTGTCTCTCTCCTATCTCTGTGGATGGCGGGGCGCTCAGCGCTGCTCCACCTTCAGCAGCTTGTACTCGATGCGTCCGGCGGGGGCGTCCACCACCACTTGGTCTCCCTCGCTCTTGCCCAGCAGGGCCTTGCCGAAGGGGGAGTCCTCCGAGATGGCCCCGTTCATGGGGTCGGCCTCCTGAGAGCCCACGATCTTGTACACCATAGTCTCGTCGAATTCCTCGTCCAGCACGGTGACCGTGGAGCCCAGGCGGACAGAGCTGCCGTCAGAGGGCTCCTCCTCGATGACCACATAGTTGGACAGGATCTCCTCGATCTCAGCCATGCGGGAGTAAAGCTTGCCCTGCTCGTTCTTGGCCTCATCGTACTCGCTGTTCTCAGACAGGTCTCCGAAAGAGCGGGCCTCCTTGATCAGCTCGGCCACTTCCTTCTCCCGAACTGTCTTCAGATAATTCATCTCGTCCTGAAGCTCTTTCAGGCGCTGGGGGCTGAGTTTATATTCCTTTGCCATGACTCGTTGCACACCTTTCAGACCGCTCTCCGGGGCGGCCCCGGGGCGGATGATCGTTCCAGAATATGAAAATGGGTATATGGATGCAGTATGTGCTATTATAGTGTTTTCGGCTCCGTCTGTCAAGTAAATTCTAGGTCAGTGCGCTCCAGACGCCCTGTCTCCCACAGGATCTCCAGCAGGGGCAGCCACTGGCCCTCCTTCTGCCGCTCTAAGCCGGGGACCGACACCGCCAGCCCCGCCAGATCCGCTTCCGGCCCAAACAGGGAGAGGACCGCCTGCCCCGCCTCCTCCGCCCGGGGATCGAAGCGGATGGCCGCCTGGACGCCGGCCCAGTCCGGCCGCAGGGCCACACCGTACTGTCGGTGGAGGTAGCGTTCCAGCTCCCCGCCGCCCGTCTGTACGGAGAGGCACAAATCCCGCACCCTGGGGCACAGCTCCTCCGCCGCCCGGACCAGATCCCGCTCCGCCCGGCTCCCCCGCAGGGCCACCGCCGCCCGCAGCGGGTCCTCCCCTTGGCGGCGCAGCAGCGCCAGAGCCATAGGGGCGGCGCAGGACCGGAGCAGGGGCAGGGGGTCCACAGGGCGCAGGCCGGCCCGGCTCAGTTCCTCCCAGAAGGGGAAATCCTCCGGCACCAGCACCCGTGCCGCCCCCTGCCGGACCAGCCGCCGGGCCGCCCGTCCCGCCCGTCTGCGGGCCCAGAACCCCTCCGGGTCCAGCGCCACTCGGAGCACCGGCACCCCATGGAGCGGGGCCCGGACCACCTTAGTCCCCTTCCCGTCCCTCTGGTACACCACCTGTCCCAGCACGCCCCTCACCTCCCCCACAGCATATGCCGCCGCCGTCCCCGCCTATGCCTCCGGGCACTGAGAAAGGCGGCGGGTCTGCCCCCGCCGCCTGAGATTGTCGAAAAAGTGGCAAAGCCACTTTTTCGAGAAAGATGCAGTCTGCCGCGCGCAGGGTTTGACCGCCTGCGGCGGACAACCCTCACATTTGCAGCCTGAGCAGTGTTTTCCCCGATGCACAGGTCGCCGGGGAAAACGGATCTAAACTGGGTTCGCGCCTGCGGGCGCGAACTCTGCGAGGCTTTTTCCACAAGCTGAGGCGGCGGGCCTGTGCCCGCCGCCTGAAGTCTCTGTCTGTGTCCCCTATTTCTCCCAGGGGACGTCATTTTTCTTGTGCTGGGGCGTCCTGTGCTCCAGCAGGCGGCGGGCGGCCTCCCGCTCCTCCTCGCAGTGATTGCTCCAGGTCTCCCCGTCCGCGATCTTCCGCAGGCGCTTCTCGCTGTACGAGGCATAGTCTTTCATGGCTATCTGGACCCGTTCCTCCCGCTGCTGTTCCAGCCGCTCCTCATGTCTCCGGGCTCTCTCTGCCTTCTCCCGCTCCTCCTCCTGGCGGCGGGTCACCCATTCCTCCTCCGCGCAGAAGCGCAGGGCCCGGCAGCGGTCGCAGGAAAACAGCTCCACCGGGATGGCTCCCTCTGCCCAAGCGTTGGCATCCCGTCCGAACAGAAAACCGTCGCTTACAGCTCCGGTTCGGAGGTATTCCATCCCCAGGCTTTGAAAGATCCCACCGCAGGGACACCGCATCTCTTCCATGCCGCGCTCCCCTCTCTCAGCTCACAGTGTAGCTCACGCTCTTGCCACTGGCCCGCAGTGTAAAGGTGGAACCTCTAAAATAGTTCAGGGGGTCCTGACGCTGTCCGTTCAGGCGTACCTCAAAGTGGAGGTGGTTTCCGGTGGAGGAACCGGTGGTCCCCACCAGGCCGATGGTCTGTCCCTGGGTCACCTTATCTCCCTCACTGACCAGCCGCTTGCTCATATGGGCGTAGAGGGTGCTCTCTCCGTTGGCATGGCTGATGACCACATAGTTGCCGTAGGAGCTGTTGTAGGTGGAAGTAAGGACTACGCCGCTCTTGGCGGCCCAGATGTCCGTTCCGCCGGCGGCGGCGATATCCACTCCAGTGTGGTTGTTGGGCCGCCCGGTGACCGGGTGCGTACGGCTGCCAAACAGGGAGGTAATGGTGGTGGCATAGCTGGGCCACTTGAAGCCCTTTTCACTGACGATGGTCACGCCCTGGGCAGCCAGCTGGGCCTGGAGCTCCCGCTCTTTCCGGGCGATCTCGTTGTCCATGGCCTTGGCCGCCGCCTGGAGCTTGGCCTCCATGGCCTCCAACTCGTCCTCCTGGCTGCTGATCTGACTGATGAGGGCGTCTACCTCCGCCTGCTGGCTCTTCAGCCTGGCTTTGGCGTCCGCCTGCTTCTGCCGGGCCTCCTCCTGGGCGGTGCGGGCCTCCTCCAGCTCCGCCTTCTCCTGCTCAATCTGGGCCTGGGTGGCCAGCAGCTCGTCCATGATGGCGTTGTCATAGGCCATGATCTCCTCCACCATCATGAAGCGGTCCAGCATGTCGGAGAAATCCTCCGCGTTGAAGAGGATGGCCCAATAGGAGACCTCCCCCTCCTCCTCCATATAGCGCACCCGCTCACAGAAGAGCTGATACTGCTCCGCCTCCTGCTGCTCCAGCTGAGCCAGTTCGTCCTCCTTCTGGGAGATCAGCTCGTCATATTTGGCGATCTGTGCGTCGATGTTGTTGATCTCCGACTGGATCACGTTGATCTGCTGCTCCAGCAGGCTCTTCTGTTCCAATGCCTCGTCCTTGTCGGCGGCGATGGCGTTTAACTGGGCCTGGATCTCCTTTTGCTGCTGCTCCAGCTCGCCGGCGCTCTCCTTCAGCGCATCGATCTCCGCCTGAGTCACGGCGGAGGCCGGCATGGACACCGCCCCCGGCAGAGCCAGCAGAAAGGAGGCGGAAAAGAGGACCACCAGCGCCAGGCTGATGGCGGGGATAGCGCGTCTTTTCATGGGCCGCCTCCCCTCAGTGGACGAAAATATTGGCTACGATGGGCAGCAGCATCAGCAGGGCCATGATCCCTGCCAGCACTGCCATCACGATCCTCTGTGTCTTTTTTCTCATACCTGCTTCTCCTTATCTCATACCTGAAGGAACTTCCGGATGGCCACCACCGAGCCGCCCACACCGATCACCAGTCCCACGCCGCAGAAGACCAGCACGATGTTCCCCGCCATGGAGGCGTAGGACAGAACGGTGATCAGGCTCAGGCCGTTGGTCTGGAGGATCAGCCGGGAGACCGCCTCATACAGCCCCCATTGGATGAAGAAAGCCACCAGGGCGCCTGTAAGGCCCAGGATCATGCCCTCCACCACAAAGGGCCAGCGGATGAAGCCGTTGGTCGCACCGCACATCTTCATGATGGCGATCTCCTCCCTGCGATAGAAGGTGGCCAGCTTGATGGTGTTGGCGATGATGAACAGGGACACCACCACCAGCATGGCCACCAGCACAGCCGCCACGCCGGTGGCGATGTTGCGCACCATGACGAAGCCCTGGGCGATCTCAATGGCCGCCTGGGTATGGGCCACTCCCCGGACAGCCTCCACCTGAGACACGGTGGCCGCCATCTGCTCGATATCCTTGACATGGATCTCGAACCGATCCCGGAGCACCTCGGGGGGCAGGCTGTCCATCAAATCGTTCTGCTCCCGCCCTGCCTTAAAATCCTCCAATGCCTCCGCCCTTGTGACAAAGGTGACCTGGGACACATTGGGGACAGCCTCGATTTTCGGCTGAAGGGCCCGGGCCTGCTCCTCCGAGTAGCTGTCGTCAATGTAGGCCAGGAACAGATTCTCGTCCTCCAGGTCCCCCAGCATGTGGTCCAGGTTGACCGCCAGCAGGGTGAAGGAACCCATGATCAGCAGGCAGGCCACGATCATGCACACAGCGGCAAAAGACATGAAGCCGTGGGTGAAGATAGAGTGGAAGCCCTCGCTGAGATAGTATTTTCCGTTAAATCGTCTCGCCATTGTTGTAATACCCGCCTGTCTCGTCGCTGATGATCCGTCCGTTCTCGATGGCGACGACTCGTTTGGAGAACCGGTTGACCAGGGATTTCTCGTGGGTGACCACCAGCAGAGTGGTACCCAGCTCGTTGATGCGCTCCAGCAGCATCATGATCTCCAGGGATCGCTGGGGGTCCAGGTTCCCCGTGGGCTCGTCGGCGATGATCATGCTGGGATTGTTGACCAGAGCCCGGGCGATGGCCACCCGCTGCTGCTCGCCGCCGGACAGCTCCCCCGGATACTGGTCCGCCTTCTTCTCCAGACCCACCAGCTCCAGCACATAGGGGATGCGCCGGCGCAGCTCCCGGGTGGAGGTGCCGATGGCCCGCATGGCAAAGGACAGGTTCTCATACACCGTCTTTTTCTCAATGAGCCGGAAGTCCTGGAAAATGATGCCCAGCGTCCGCCGCATGTAGGGCACCTGTCCCGGACGGATGTTGTTCATGTTGTAGCCGTTCACCATCAGCCGCCCCTCTGTGGTGGCGATCTCCCCGGTGATCAGCTTGATGATGGTGGACTTCCCGGAGCCGGATGGCCCCACCAGAAAGACGAACTCCCCGTCGTCGATCCGCATGGAGACCCCTTTCAGCGCCTTGGTCCCGTTGTCGTATTCTTTATATACATCGATGAACCGTATCATGTGTCCCTCCGCCAGACGGCCGCCACTCCCCCAAGTCGTGCCTTTGGCACACTCTCTCCCAGGGGCGGGCGGCTGATGCGCTTTTCTCAAAGTGTATCACAGTTTGTGTGTTATGTAAATGGATTTTTGCGGCCATTTTGTCGCTTCCGCTCCTATATTGTAGCGGCGCTGCCCCGGAACGGCAACCCCTCCCACAAAAAAATTTTGGCATTTTGGTCCTCCAAATTTTTCCTCCTCTCACAAAAAATCAACGCCCCCGCGCCGGACCCGGCGCGGGGGCGTGCTGTTCTTCGGTTCAGGATTCGATTCCCCGGGAAATGAGGTACTTCTTGACCATCAGCGCCACCTTGAAGGTAATGGCATCATCGAACTCCCGCAGGTCCAGGCCGGTGAGCTTCTTGATCTTCTCCAGCCGGTACACCAGGGTATTGCGGTGGACGAACAGCTTCCGGGCAGTCTCGGACACGTTCAGGTTGTTTTCAAAGAACTTGTTGATGGTGAGCAGAGTCTCCTGGTCCAAAGCGTCGATGGGGTTCTTCTTAAAGACCTCCTGGAGGAACATCTGGCACAGGATGGTAGGCAGCTGATAGATCAGCCGGCCGATGCCCAGGTTCTCATAGTTGATGACCGTCTTCTCGGTGTCGAACACCTTGCCCACGTCGATGGCTACGCCGGCCTCCTTATAGGCCCGGGCCAGGTCCCGGATGTGGTTGACCACGGTGCCGATTCCAATGACCACCTTGATGCCCAGTTCCTGGTTCACCGCGGTAGAGATCTGCTTGGCGATCTTCTGGAGCTCCTTGGCATCCGCCCCCTCGGGCAGCTGCTTGATCAGGGCCACGTCTGTCTCATTGATGGAGATGACAAAGTCTGTCTGCTTGTCCGGGAACAGGTTCTGGATCACATCGATGGTGCTCACATCCGCCTGCCCCAGCTGGCGCACCAGGAAAGCTGCCCGGGGCACCTCAGAGACAAAGTGCAGCTCCTTAGCCTGGGTATAGATGTCCCCCAGCAGGATATTGTCCGAGATGATGTTTTTCACAAAGGTGGCTTTGTCGTGCTTCTCCTCATAAGAGGTCTTGGCTCCGTTGAAGGCCACCACCGCCATGGCGCACAGGGCCGCGCTCTCCGGGTCCTCCCCCTGGACAAAAGCGGCGTAATCGAACTGAGCGCCCCAGCCGGCCAGCGGCTTGAAGGTCTTCCCCTCATACCGGGTGATCCCGTTGTCGGCGGCATTGATGGCCGCCACCGCGCCGGACCAATGCTCACCGATACTGGTGAGCTCACTGCATGCCACGACGATGCCGTCCGCGTCAATGACACCCACCACCCGGTCGATGCCGTCCTTCATCTGGAGTACGACTCCCTGGAACATCCTGCTGGACACATTGATCCCTCCCATGTGTTACTTGTACACTACGCCTATTATAACGGTTCCCCCCCGGTTTTGGCAAGAGGTTTTGCATAATTTTTTGTTCAAAACGCCGAAAAACCTGGATCTCCCGCTGTTCCCCGCCGCAGCAGCGCCTTCTCCTCCCCTGTCAGCGGCCGCCACTCCCCCGGCGCCAGCGCCGGGTCCAGGGCGATGGGCCCCATGGACAGGCGCTTCAGATAGACCACCGGCTTCCCCCGGGCGGCCAGCATCCGCTTCACCTGGTGATATTTCCCCTCCCGCAGGGTGACATGACACTGGGAGCCGTCCCCCAGCGGCTCCAGCTCCGCGGGCAGACAGTGCAGCCCGTCCCCCAGCACCATCCCCGCCGCCAGGGCCTCAGCGTCCGTCCGGTCCAGCCGACCCTCCACCTTGGCGTAGTACACCTTGTCCACGTGGTTTTTGGGGGAGAGCAGGGCGTGGCCGAGGGGACCGTCATCAGTGAGGAGCAGGAGCCCCTCGGTATCCTTGTCCAGCCGCCCCACCGGGAAGAGCCCCCGGCGGCGCAGGTGCTCCGGCAGCAGGTCCAGCACTGTCTTCTGCCGCCGGTCCTCCGTGGCGGACAGGAGGCCCGCCGGCTTGTGGAGCATCAGATAGACGAAAGGGGCGCAGTCCACCCGCTCTCCGTCCACAGTGAGGCCGGCCGCTCCGGGCTCACACTTCTCCTCCGGCCGCCGGGCAGGGACGCCGTCCACCCACACCCGCCCCTGGCGGATCAGTTCCTTCACCTCCCGGCGGGACCACCGCCCCGTGGAGGAGAGCAGCTTGTCCAGACGCTCCTGTGCCATACTTGTCCTCCTGTTCCTCCGCCCCCTCCTGCCTGCCGTCCGTCTCCGCGCTCCTGTCCGGACTTTATGAGGGCAGGCATAAATTTGTCCCGCCCCTCATAGACATGAGTAGAAACCAAGGCGTTGGAAGGAGAATGCGCTGTGATAATCCTGACTGCAAAACTGCCCCGCCACCGAAAGCTGACCATCGGGGTGGCCGTGGCCGCCCTGGCCTGCTGCGCCGCCCTGGTGCTGACCCTGGGCGGCGGCCCCGCCCGGGAGGCGTCCGCCTCTGCCGTCCCCAGCCCAAAGGGGGTCAAGAGCAACGAGGACCGGGTGGCCTACCTCCAGTCCTACGGCTGGGAGGTCAGTGCCGAGCCCCTGGCCACCGAGGAGCTGTTCATCCCCAAGGAGATGGATGCGAGCTATGACGACTATCTGGCCCTGCAAAGCGGGCAGGGCTTCGACCTGTCCAAATATGCCGGCAAGCGGGTGAAGCGCTACACCTACGAGATCACCAACTACCCCACCGGTGAGACCGGCATCCTGGCCAATCTGCTGATCTACAAAAACACAGTGATCGGGGGCGAGGTCCTCTCTCCCCAGCTGGACGGCTTTCTCCACGGGCTGGCCATGCCCTGAAGGCCCCGTGGACGGGGCGCCCGGCTGGTCTGAGGGCTCACTTCTCCAGCAGGTGGACGTTTAGATGATCGTAGGTCATCTGAATCCCGTGGCGCTGGAAGGCGGGGCGCACCCCTTCCATAACGCCGTAATACACGTCCCAGTAGTCCCCCGCAGCGGTCCACACCCGCACCACATATTCGATGCTGCTGGCACCGTACTTGGAGATCCAGATGGAAGGGGCCGGGTCCTCCAGGATCTGCGGGAACTGGGCCAGCACCTCCCCCAGCGCCTGCTTCACCGTCTCAGTCGGCGCATCGTAGGAGGCGGAGAAGGTCAGCTCCACCCGCCGCTTGCCCAGCTTGGTATAGTTGATGATCTTGGCCGCCGCCACCTGGCTGTTGGGGATAAAAATCTCCTTGTTGTCCACGGTGGCCAGGGTGCTGTACGCCAGGCCGATGGAGATGACCGTGCCCCCCACCCCGTCCGCCTCCACATAGTCCCCCACCTCGAAGGGCTTGGACACCAGGATCATAATGCCCCCCGCCAGGTTGGAGAGGGTGTTCTGGAGCGCCAGGGAGATAGCCAGGCCGGCCACGCTGAGCAGGGCGATCATGGAGGCCACCGGGATGCCAAGGGAGTCCGCCACCACCAGGACCAGGAGGAACCACAGGGCGATCCGCACCACAGAGCGGATATAGCCCCCCACTGACCCCAGGTTCTGAGATCTGGACAGCATCCGGTCCACGATCCGCAGAAGGACCCGGATCACCACGACCCCCGCCAGAATGAGCAGGGCAGTGCGGAACAGGGCGCTCAGGTCCAGGGCATTCAGCTTCAGCCCTTCCAGCACGCCGGAGACCAGTTCTTCGGTAGACATGGCAGTTTTCCCCCAGTTCGACAGGATCTGTATTTTGGTTTTTATTATAACAAGCTTTTTCCCCTCAGGCAAGGAGAAACGCGGCAGGCCGGGACTCGGTCCGCCGCGTCACTTTTTCTGTTCGGAGCGTCAGCTCTCCCCGCCCCCCGCGTGCCGTTTCAGGCAGGCGAAGGTCTCCGGGCTGATGTCGTGCTCGATGCGGCAGGCGTCCTCTGCCGCCACCTCCGGCGTCACGCCCAGCTGGATCAGCCACTTGGTCAGGAAGCGGTGGCGCTCGTACACCGACTCCGCCGCCGTCTTTCCCGCCTCGGTAAGCAGGATGCGGCCGTCCCGTTCCATGGTGATATACCCGCTGGAGCGCAGGATGGACATAGCCCGACTCACAGATGGCTTGGAGTAGCCCAGGTGCTGGGCTACGTCGATGGACCGGACGTTGCCCTTCTGCTCATGGAGCACCAGGATGGCCTCCAGATAATCTTCTCCTGATTCATGCAGCGGCATAGGGACTCTCCTCTCATGTCCGCCTGCGGCGGATCTGCTTTTTATTGAGTTATATTATCATGTTTTGGAACGGATTTCAACCGCGATCCCCGCAAAAGGGGCGTCCCTCCCCGGGACGCCCCACCTTTTACTCCAGATCCTGGATATTCATTTTCTTCAGGTCTTCCTTCCACTCCCGGCGGTTCTTGTAGTAGAGCCAGATCCCGCCCAGCACCAGAGTGGGGACGTTGAATACCAGGAACACACCGCCCACCATGGCCAGATCCGCAGGCTGGAGCTGGTGATGCTCCTCCTCCCGGTGGTACTCCTCCACGATATTCCCGTGCCCGTCCGTGACCTGCACGGACCCGCCGCCGGTGACAGCGGAGAAGCCGACCACCGACAGGCAGATCATCAGGCTCATCGCCAGGGTGATGGCGGGCAGGATCAGCCCCAGCCACTTTCCCTTCCTGCACAGCCAGACCTGAAGGGCCACCACCAGGGCCAGGGGCAGCAGCATAGAGAGCAGAACAACAGGGAGCACAAACAATATTGTCATTATGGAACCGCTCATCACGTCATCTCATCCTTTCTTGTTTCCTTCTTATAGGCGGCGATCAGCAGCTTGGCTGTGTCAAAGTCCAGCCGCTCATTTACCGCCAGACGCTTGATCAGGGCAATGTAGGGGTCGGCCGCCCTGTCCTCCCCCAGCTTGATCTTCTGGATCAGCCGGTCCAGCCGCAGTCTCACCGTGGGATAGGTGACGCCGTACTGTCCCGCCACCTCTTTGAGGGAGCCGGAGGACAGCACAAATTTTTTGATGAACACCAGGTCCTCCTCCTCCAGACCGGCCATCCACTCGGGCACCAGTTCCACTGCCATCCTTTTACCCCCTTTCATAATATTGATTATATACTTTAATTTTATTAAAGTCAATCCTAAATTTTTATTTTAATAAAATTCTTTTTTACTTCTTTCTGATGAAAGGGATACCGAAAAGCCCCAGCCAGCCGCACAGGGGGGTACACTGTATGCCCGCCATACCGGGCGGGGCATGACCGGCTCTGGGCATCCGGCCTTATGGGGCTAGGAACGGGGAAGCGGCCGCCGGAAAGATCCCCCGAAGCAGCTTTTCCTTTTTTCCACCTCAAAAAGACGCGGAAAGCCGGACCGCGGTCTCCCGCGGTCCGGCTCGTCAGATTGTTTTCTCTTATCCTCCGGCGTTCACAGCTCCTGTGCCGGATCACATGGTCTTGAGCTGCTCCTCCAGCTTGGCCACCAGCTCGGTGAGCTTCACGGCCCGCTCCTGCTCCGCCTTGACCACATGCTCGGGGGCCTTATTGACAAAGCCCGGATTGGCCAGCTTGGTGTTCAGCTTCTGGAGCTCGTCGCTGTTCTTTTTCAGCTCCTTCTCCATGCGGGCCTTCTCCTTCTCCAGGTCCACCAGCTCCGCCAGAGGCATGGAGATCTGGGCCGCATGGGTGACCACAGTGACGGAGCCCGCCTCCGGGGCGGTGCCCGGCTGGGCGAAGGTCACCTCGCTGGCATAGGCCAGCTTCTTCAGGAAGGGCACGCCCAGGACAAAGATGTCCCGCTCCCCGGTGGCCACCGTCAGGTGGGCCTTCTTGCTGGGGGGCACGTTCATCTCAGACCGGCGGGTGCGCACCCCACGGATGGCATCCATGATCAGCTCCATGGCCTTCTCCTCCTCCGGGAAGTCCAGAGCGGCATCTGCCACCGGCCAGTCGGAGAGCATGAGGAAATCCCCCTCGTGGGGCAGGGCCTGCCAGATCTCCTCGGTGATGAAGGGCATGAAGGGATGGAGCAGCTTGAGCATCTGGGTGAGCACATGGCACAGCACCTGCTGGGCCCTCACCTTGCTGTCCTCGTCCTCCCCCTGGAGACGGGTCTTGGTCAGCTCGATATACCAGTCGCAGTAGTCGTCCCAGATGAAGTCATAGATCTTCTGGGCCGCCACGCCCAGCTCATACCGGTCCATGTTCTCGGTGATCTCACGGATGGCAGTGTTCAGCTTGGACAAGATCCACTTGTCCTCCAGCTCCAGCTTCCCGGGCAGCTGGCATGCGTCGATGGTCAGGTTCATCATCAGGAAGCGGCTGGCGTTCCAGATCTTGTTGGCGAAGTTGCGCATAGCCTCACACCGCTCGGTGTAGAAGCGCATGTCGTTGCCGGGGCTGTTGCCGGTGACCAGGTTGAAGCGCAGGGCGTCGGCGCCGTACTTGTCGGCGATCTCCAGGGGGTCGATGCCGTTGCCCAGGCTCTTGGACATCTTCCTTCCCTTGTCGTCCCGCACCAGGCCGTGGATGAACACGGTGTGGAAGGGGGGCTTCTTGGTCTGCTCGCAGGCGGAGAAGATCATCCGGGCCACCCAGAAGAAGATGATGTCGTAGCCGGTGACCAGCACGTCGGTGGGGTAGAAGTAGTCCAGGTCCTCCGTCTTTTCCGGCCAGCCCAGGGTGGAGAAAGGCCACAGTGCGGAGGAGAACCAGGTGTCCAGCACGTCCGGGTCCCGGTGGATCTTCCTGCTGCCGCACTTCTCACAGCAGTCCGGGTCATCACGGGTGACCGTCATGTGTCCGCAGTCATCGCAGTACCAGACGGGGATCTGGTGGCCCCACCACAGCTGCCGGGAAATGCACCAGTCGTGGACGTTCTCCATCCAGTTCAGATAGGTCTTGGCAAATCGGTCGGGGACGAAGCGGGTCTCCCCGTCCTCCACCACTTTGATGGCCGCCTCGGCCAGGGGCTTCATCTTCACGAACCACTGGGCGGAGATGATGGGCTCCACGTCGTTGTGGCAGCGGTAGCAGGTGCCCACGTTGTGGGAGTAGTCCTCGATCTTCTCCATGAGCCCCAGGGCCTCCAGGTCGGCCACCACAGCCTTCCGTGCCTCATAGCGGTCCATGCCCTCGTACTTGCCGCCGTTGGCGTTGACCTTGCCGTTGTCATCCAGCACCCGGATGGTGTCCAGGTTGTGGCGCAGGCCCACCTCGAAGTCGTTGGGGTCGTGGGCGGGGGTCATCTTCACGCAGCCGGTGCCGAAGTCCATCTCCACGTACTCATCGGCCACGATGGGGATCTCCCGGTCCATCAGGGGCAGGATGCAGGTCTTGCCCACCAGGTGCTTGTACCGCTCGTCGTTGGGGTTGACCGCCACGCCGGTGTCGCCCATCATGGTCTCCGGCCGGGTGGTGGCCACCACCAGATAGCCGGAACCGTCAGTCAGAGGGTAGCGCATATGCCACAGGTGGCCGGGCTTGTCCTGATACTCCACCTCCGCGTCAGACAGGGCCGTGACACAGTGGGGGCACCAGTTGATGATGCGGCTGCCCTTGTAGATGAGGCCCTTCTCATACAGCTCGCAGAAGGTCTCCCGCACCGCCTTGGAGCAGCCCTCGTCCATGGTGAACCGGGCCCGGTCCCAGTCACAGGAGGCGCCCAGCTTCTTCTGCTGCTGGACGATGCGGCCGCCGTACTGGCGTTTCCAGTCCCACACCCGCTCCAGGAACTTCTCCCGGCCCAGGTCATAGCGGGTCAGCCCCTCCTTGGTGCGCAGCTCCTCCTCCACCTTGATCTGGGTGGCGATGCCCGCGTGGTCGGTGCCGGGGACCCACAGGGCGGCGTAGCCCTGCATCCGCTTAAAGCGGATGAGGATGTCCTGGAGGGTGGAGTCCATGGCGTGGCCCATATGCAGCTGCCCTGTCACGTTGGGGGGCGGCATGACGATGGTAAAGGGCTTCTTCTTAGGGTCCCGGTGGCCCCGGAAGCAGCCGTTCTTCTCCCAGGTCTCATAGATCCGGGACTCCACTTCCTGGGGCTCATAGACCTTTGGCAGTTCTTTTCTCATGTCGTTCACGTCCTATTTCCAATGTATTTTCATTCCGATTGGAGCCCTCCGGCCCCGGGTCTCACAGCTTTTTCATGGTCTGTCCGGTCTTCCGCTCCAGGAAAGCCCGAAACTGGTCCGCGGTCCCGGTGTGAAAGCCCTGCTTGTCGAACAGGTTGCCCTGCTGGCGGCTGAGCATGAGGAAGAAGTAGCGCCCGTCCTCACACAGGGCCTGGACGGAAGAGTAGTCAAAGGACTGCTCCCCCCGCTGGTTGGCGATGACATACCCTTCATCGGTGAACCGGGCGGTGTGCCGGGCGACGCCCTTCATCACGAACCGCCCCACCAGCCAGGCCCGGATCTCGTTGAGGAACAGGGCCCAGACCAGCATCAGCGCCCCCAGCAGCCCATACAGGAGGCCCGCCCCTCCTCCGGAGGTCCAGGCCCCCCGCAGCAGGATCAGGCCGCAGAGCACCCCCATGGCCCGGAGCAGCAGGCTCCTCCAGCGCCTGTCCAGGCGGATGGCCGCCCGGTTCAGGGCTCGCAGGGCGCGCCAGTCATAGTCTGTCTCATTTACAAATTCCATTG
This sequence comes from Lawsonibacter asaccharolyticus, assembly GCA_003112755.1. Classification (NCBI taxonomy): domain Bacteria; kingdom Bacillati; phylum Bacillota; class Clostridia; order Eubacteriales; family Oscillospiraceae; genus Lawsonibacter; species Lawsonibacter asaccharolyticus. Next base: position 114,840 of record BFBT01000003.1, read on the forward strand.
CGCTCCCTCCATAAAAAACGCCCTGAGCCGGTCATGGCTCAGGGCGAACCTGTCATCGTCCGCGGTACCACCTGAATTCCCCTCGCGGGGCGCTCCTATCCTCTGTAACGGGAGGACCCGCCGCTGTCTACCGCCCCGATGGGGCCTCGAAAACGGAGCTCCGGGGCCACTTCACCGCTTCCCCATATGGCCTTGCACCGTCCGGCCACTCTCTGCCATGGGAACTGCGGTTACTCCTCCCCCTCAGCGCCTGTGATACAGGTGGTATTATATCCAGTTTCTCCGGTCCTGTCAAGGGACGCCGGGCCGGGAGGACCGGTAAAATTTCCTGCGCGGCCGCCCGCCCCGGAGGCTGCGCCCCAGGCAACTTACAGCATGAAGCCGTTCAGCAGCTCCTCCAGCGCCTCCCGTGCCCGCTGAGGCTCCGCCCGATCATAGGCGTCCACACGGTACCACACCCCGCCCAGCGCGAAGTCGGCGCGGAACATCCGGGCGCCCCATTTGTCGTAATAGGGGTCTTCAGGGCCCTGCTCCACCGTGGTCATCACTGCGGACAGGCCGTTGGGGGCGGTGTGCTCCTCCGTAGTGTACCGGGTATCCGAGGGGAGCAGATGGCTCTGGCTGACCGGATGATCCGGCAGCTCCATCCGCTGGGTGTACGCCGTCACCCACACCTCCAGCCGGACGCCGGAATCCAGATACTCCGCCGTCCACTCCAGGGCGGTGGGGCCTTCGCTGTCGCTGCTCAGGGCCGCCCGAAAACCGGACTGGAGCTGTTCTTGCAGATAGGCGTTTTCCGGCAGCTCCAGGCCAAAGTATGCCTCCGCCTCCTCCCAGCTTGTCAGGTCCAGCCCCACCGTGGAGGCGGGGTGCTCCGCCGCCATGTCCAGCGCCTCCTGGGGCAGATCCTCCAGCGCCAGGAAGTCTATCCCTCCCTCCAGGGTATAGCCGTCGTAGTGCGCCTCCCCCAACGCCTCGCCGTCATCTGAGAGCTCAGCCGGGAGCAGCAGGTCCTCAAAAAATTTCAGGGACTGGAACCCTCCGATCTGGTTGGCCGCCCACGCCGACCCCAGCAGGGCCGCACACAGGCAGGCGGCGATCAGGCCGGTCCGCAGGGGCCGGCGGGCGCTGTGCCGCCGGCCCGGACCGGCGGCCTGTTCTACCAAGGCCGGGTCCACAAGGCCCACAGCCTCCATCATGCGTTCTCCTCGGTTCACAACATTCCCTCCTGTTCCAAATAAGCTTTCAGCTTCTTCCGCGTCCGAAACAGGACGCTCTTGGTCCTGGACAGCGACCAGCCCAGGTGCCCGGCGGTCTCCTCCACGGTGTCTGCGTACCAGTACCGCCGCAGGAAGGCGGTACGCGGCCCCTCCCCCAGCTCTCCCAGGAAGGCGGAGATGGCCCGCCCCAGCTCCGCCGCCTCGGCCTGCTCCTCGGGCCCCTCCCGGCTGGGGAGGCACTCAGCCAGCTCCAGAGCGGCCAGAGAGACCGTGTCCCCCTGCCGTCCCCGCCGCCGGCGGAGGAGCAGGGCCCGGTTGCGCACCACCACCCCCAGATAGCCCCGGAAGTGCTGGGGCCGGGCGGGCGGGATGGCGTTCCACAGCTGGAGCCAGCAGTCCCCCAGACACTCCTCCACGTCCCGCTCTTCCCCCAGGATGCGGCCGGCGATGGAGCGGCACCAGCCCCCGTACTTGTCCTGGAGCCCGGTCAGGGCCTCCTCCCGCCGCTGCCAGAACAGCTCTACCAATTCCTGATCCGTCATGGCCTCACCTCTTTTCCGTTGTCTCTTCACTTATATAGAGCATGTCCCGCCCCGGCAGGTCGCGCCGCCAGGGAGAAAAATTTTTCCGCCTATAGAAAAAAACGCCGGCCTTCCGGCCGGAAGCGTTCTTCTGATCACGGTGCTCTTTGCTCACAAATGGCCTAGCAGGGGAGCCGCAAAACAAATTCGTCTTATACCAACATATTGACACGCATTGACAATCTATACTATTATTGAAATTGACCAAAATAAATTGAAGGAAGTCGGTTGTTGATGGACTCCCATATGACAGCGGGTGAACGCAATAAGCGCCATAAAGCGGCGGGTCTATTGGCTGCTCTGGTTTTGGTATTGATTTTAGTTGGCTGGATCTATTATGTGTTCTCTCCCAAAGAACTGTCCAATGTCCTGGATTTCCAGCCATCTGAGGCCACAGACTACACTGTCACGGAGATGCCAAACGCAGTTTCATCAAAGTCGTGCAGCCTGGACGACACCCCGCTGATCGAAATGATCGATGCACTGAACATTCGATACTGCGGCCCCTCTTTCGGTGTGCGTCGATTTGAAACCGGACAGCATATATATGAGATCTGGTTTTACAAGGTAAATGATCAGCTTGAAGAGATCGGAAATATATCCGTTTTCGAAAACGGATATATTTATCTGGGCGAGAGCAAATATGAGGCGGTGGATCAAGAACGATTTGATGAACTTTTGGACTTCCTTCGCTCCGTGACGACAGCATCTTGATACAGATAATTCCATTAAAAATGGGATATGCCTTCCTGGCATATCCCATTTTTATGATCGGCTGCAAGTTTTTTCTTCCTTGTCTCAGCGCCCTCCCCGCTTGGCGGCGTTCTTCTGGTAAATGATGTTCAGGCCCTTGAGCAGCAGGTCCTTCTCCAGCTTGATCTCCCGGCGGCACAGGGGCACGATGAACTGGGCCATCCCCCCCGTGGCCACCACCGTGGCCCGGCTGCCCAGCTCCTCCTCCACCCGGTCCAGCATGCCGTCCAGCATGGCGGCGGTGCCGTACATGATGCCGCTGCGCATGCAGTCCACCGTGTTCTTGCCGATCACCCGGCCCGGCCGGTCCAAGCGGATGCCGGGCAGCTGGGCCGCCCGGGAGGTGAGGGCATCCAGGGAGGTGCGCACCCCCGGGATGATGCAGCCCCCCAGGTAGGTGCTGCCCCGGTCCACCACCTCGATGGTCGTGGCCGTCCCCAGATCCATCAGGATCAGGGGGGGCTCATACTCCGCCAGCGCGGCCACGGCGATGACGATGCGGTCGCTGCCCACCTGGGAGGGGACGTCCATCTGGATGTTCAGGCCGGTCTTGATGCCCGGCCCCACCACCAGGGGGTGCTTTCCCGTCATCTTCACCAGTCCGGTGTAGACCGAGTTGAAGACCGGCGGCACCACCGAGGAGATGATGCAGTCGTCCACATCGCAGGGCTTCACCCCGAACAGGGCCAGGATGTTCTTGATCTCCACCCCGTACTGGTCGGAGGTCTTGATGCGGTCGGTGGCGATCCTGGCCTCGAACTGGATGGCGTCGCCCTGGATGCCTCCGATAACGATATTGGTATTGCCGATATCAATGGCGATCAGCATGATCTGTTCACCTCAGCGGGGAGGGCCCCCGTTTTTTCTCTGACCCGCCAGCCCCCCTTTGCCGGAGACGCGCCCACGGGTCCTTATTCTGCCACATTATACCCGACCGCCGGTGGGAATACAAGGCAGGAATTAACCGAAACTTTGCAATTCTTTTCCTCTCGCGCAAAATATCCCCCTGCCCTTTACAATCTGCCGCTTGGTCAGCTATAATGAAAAAAACGACAGCGGCGCCCCGCGCCGCTCTATGCAAAGGAGCGATTTGCAATGCTCAGCGGAAAAACCATCCTTTTGGGCGTCACCGGCGGCATCGCCGCCTATAAGGCCGCGGCACTGGCTTCCGCGCTGGTGAAGCTCCACGCCTCAGTGGAGGTGGTGATGACCCGGAACGCCACCCAGTTCATCACCCCCCTCACTTTTGAACAGCTCACCGGGAACCGGACCATGGTGGACACCTTTGACCGCAACTTCTCCCATCAGGTGGAGCACATCGCCCTGGCCGACCGCACCGACCTGGTGATCGTCGCCCCCGCCACCGCCAATGTGTGCGCCAAGCTGGCCCACGGGCTGGCCGACGATATGCTCACCACCACAGTGCTGGCCTGTCCCTGCCCCAAGCTGATCGCTCCGGCCATGAACACCAAGATGTATGAGAACCCGGTGACCCAGGACAACCTGGATCTGCTGCGCCGCTATGGGTGGGAGGTCATCGCCCCCGCCTCGGGCCGGCTGGCCTGCGGCGCTGTGGGGCCCGGCAAGATGCCGGAGCCGGACACTCTGGTCCAGCACATCCTCCGCGTCCTGGCCCTCCCCCACGACCTGGCGGGCCGGCGGGTCCTGGTCACCGCCGGTCCCACCCAGGAGTCCCTGGACCCGGTGCGCTACCTCACCAACCACTCCACCGGAAAAATGGGTTACGCCATCGCCAGGATGGCCATGCTCCGGGGAGCGGAGGTCACCCTGATCTCTGGTCCCACCGCCCTGGAGCCCCCTCCCTTCGTCACAGTGGTCCCTATAATCTCTGCGGAGGACATGTTCCAGGCGGTGTCCCGCACCTGCCAGCAGGCCGACTTTATCTTTAAGGCCGCCGCCGTGGCGGACTACACCCCGGCCCAGTACAGCGGGGACAAGATGAAAAAGAAGGACGGGGAGCTGTCCATCCCTCTGTCCCGCACCCATGACATCCTCTCCTATCTGGGGGAGCACCGCCGCCCTGGCCAGTTCATCTGCGGCTTCTCCATGGAGACCCGGGACATGGTAGAGAACAGCCGGGCCAAGCTGGAGAAAAAAAAGGTGGACATGATCTGCGCCAACAACCTGAAGGTGGCAGGGGCCGGCTTCGGGGTGGATACCAACGTGCTCACCCTCATCACCGCGGACGGTGCGGAGGAACTGCCCCTCATGTCCAAGGAGGAGGCCGCCGGCACCATCCTGGACCGGGCCCTGGCCATGGCCGGCTGCTGAGCCGGACCGCTGCAAGTCCCATTTTCTCCCCATACGTGCAAAGGAGGAGCCGCCCATAGGAATGGGCGGCTCCTCCTCTTCTGTTCTGATCTGCGGCCGCTCCCGGTCCTTCCACCTTCCTTACATCAGGTCCCGCGTCTCCGCCCCCCGCAGGCTGAGCAGGACGCACAGGAGCGAGATGCCGGTCAGCACCGCGGGAAATACCGCGCTGTCCGCCATGGTAAAGCTCCCAATGTTGGCCTGGGTCAGCAAAACCAGCAGGAAGGAGGTCACAATGGCAGCTCTGGCCGAGTGCAGGGCCAGCCCCGCGAACAAGGCGATAAAGCCCTCTGTGACCGTCACGGCAGAGCGCAGGAGCAGCTGCCCATAGAAGGCTCCCCGGGTCATGTCAAAGTCCAGAGGGAAGGCGGAGGGGAGAAACCGGCTCCCTGCCAGCACACAGCCGTAGAGCAGCAGCTTCGCCGCCGCCAGGGCGCCGAAGCAGAAGATCCACACCGCCAGCATCTGGGCCGCCAGCAGCTTCTGCCGCCGGACGGGGTAGGAGAACACAAGAGACATGGTCCCGTTTTGATAGGCTCCCACGATGAAAACAGAGAGCATCACCCCGGTGAACACCAAAAAACACATACTGGTCAGCAGTTCGATGGGGGACGAGATCCCTCCATGCCCCGGCGCCGCGTCAGGCACACCGGTCTCCGGGTCGTTGGCGATCCCCAGGAAAGCCATGGCAAAGATCAGCAGGCCAAGCGCCGCCCCAAGGAGAGCCGCCCATCTCACCCAGTTCCCGATCCGGTTTTTCCGCCATTCCAATTCGATCAGCTTTCCCATGTGCTGCCCTCCTCCGATGTCAGCTTCAAAAAGTGCTCCTCCAGCGTCTCCGATCTTCTTCCGATCTCCTCCACCGCCACATGGTGCCGGGCCAGGACGCCAGCCACCTCCTGGGGGGACGCCTGCCGGTCATAGATCCGGATGATGCCGCCCTTCATGACCCGGAAGCTGCCCAAGTGCATCACGTCACTGAGCAGGACACTGGCCCTCCCCGGGTCGTCCACGGTCAGATGGAGATAAGAGGTGCCCCTTCCCTCCAGCTCACGGAGAGAGATCTCCTCCCGCATCCTCCCCCGGTGGATGATCCCCACGGTGTCCGCCATGGCCTCCATCTCTCCGAGGATGTGGCTGGAGACCATCACGGTCATCTCATATTCTTCTCTCATCCGCTTCAGCAGATCCCGCACCTGCTTGATGCCCGCCGGGTCCAGGCCGTTGGTGGGCTCGTCCAGGATCAGCAGCTCAGGCCTGCACAGCAGGGCCCGGGCGATCCCCAGCCTCTGCTTCATACCCAGGGAGTAGCTCCCCACCGGCCGGTCGGCAGCGTCGTCCAGCTCCAGCTGCTCCAGCGCCTCTTCCACGCCCTTGGGACGGCTGTATCCCATATAGTCACAGTGGATCTGAAGATTCTCCCGGCCTGTCATGTGGGGATAGAAGGTGGGAAATTCGATGATGCTGCCCATCCGCTTCAGCACCCCGTAGGAGGTGGGCGCGAGGGGCTCTCCGAACAGCAGCACGCGGCCCCCGGTGGGCTTCCACAGGTTGGTCACCAGCTTCATCACTGTGGTCTTTCCCGCCCCGTTAGGGCCCAGGAATCCGTAGATCTCTCCCTTCCTTACATGGAGGTCCACGTCCCGGACCAGCTCTTTTTCTCCAATGATCTTGGTCAGGCGGTCCGTTTGCAGAATATACGGCATGTGTCTTCTGCCTCCTTTCACCTTCCCATTGTAGTCCCAGGACTTTTCAGAAGATTTGCGCAATTCTTACGAATCTCTTTCGTCTTGCCATTTGGGCAGTCTGACCGTAAAGACAGTGCGGAGTCCGGGGACACTCTCCAGGTCAATGTCTCCTCCCATTCGCCGGGCCAGCTCTCTGGCGATGGACAGCCCCAGTCCGCTCCCCTCTCCGCTGCTTCGGCTGTCTTCCAAGGTGACCAGGCGCTGGAACACCTGCTCCCCCGCTCCGGGTGCGACTCCCTTTCCGCGATCCGCCACCTCCAGGAACAGGGCGTCCTCCCCTTCTCTCAGGGACACGCCCAGATATCCGCCGTCGCCGCCGTAGCGCACCGCGTTGGAGATCAGGTTGTTCAGGATGCGGCGCAGCGCCTCCCGATCACAGCACCCCCACACCGCTCCCTCCGGGATCTCTGCTTCCACGCGGATCTCCTGGCGGGTCAGGATCTGGTAGAAGTCCAGCACAGTCTCCCGACAGACCTCACCTACGTCTACCCTGGACCGCTCCAGCTCCATATCCCCTGCCTCCAGCTTGGCTAAGGTGAAAAAACGATCCATCAGCTCCATGACCTCCCCCGCCCGGGCTTCCACCTTTTCCAGCAGCTCCTCCCGGCACTCCTTCCGCAGCCGCATGATCTCCAGGTACCCCAGCACCACCGTCATGGGGGTTCGGATATCGTGGGAGATGTTGGCGAGCATACGCCGGACTGCCTGCTCCGTCCGGCGGTACTCCGCCCGCCTTCTCTGCCGTTCCTCCAGCAGCCGGTTGATCTGGGCGATCAAACCGGTCAGAGCCTGGTCCTGGGTGAAGACCATGACCTGCTCCCCGCTCTCCCCGTCCAGTACCCTGCCCAGGACGGCGGTCATCTCCTCCAGACTTTGTCGCATCTGCGCCTGGAGAACGATCCGCTGATAGAGGACCGCCCCGCTCAGCGCCGCCACAGCGGCACACAGCAGGGCGGTCAGCACTGTATCGTCCATCATTTCTCCCCCAATTTGTAGCCGATGCCCCACACTGTCGCCACATACCTCGGGTCCCGTGGGTCGTCCTCGATCTTGCCGCGCAGCCTGCTGATGTGGACGCTGACCGCGTTCTCGTCTCCGCAGTAGGCGTCGTTCCACACCTGGGTGTAGAGCTGGGCCTTGGTGTACACACGTTTAGGATTCGCCATCAGCAGCTTCAGGATGTCAAATTCCTTGGCGGTCAGCTCGATCCGCTCCCCCGCCTTGGTCACTGTCCGCTCCTTCCCATCCAGGCGCAGCGCTCCGGCTGTAAGGACCATGCTCTTCTCCGGCGGCTCCGCATACTGGGTCACCCGCCGGATATTGGCCCTGACCCGGGCCAGCACCTCCGCTACGGAGAATGGCTTTGTGATATAGTCATCTGCCCCCATACCCAGCCCCAAGGTCTTGTCCGCCTCCGTGTCCCGGGCAGACAGGATGATGATAGGCACCACGCTCTTCTTTCGGATGTGTTCCATCACGTCCATCCCGCTGACCTGAGGGATCATCAGATCCAGCAGCACCAGACCGATCCCGCCCTCATCGAACAGCCGGCATGCATCCCGCCCGTTGGACGCACAGACCACTTCATAGGCCTCCGTCCGCAGATAGTCCCCCAGCATCTCCTGAATCTCCCTGTCATCCTCTACCAACAGCAGCTTCATTCTCGCACCTCCGCTCCACTCGGACAGTATCTCTATTGTATCCCGGTCCGGGCCAGAAATCAAGGAACGACCGGTACGTCCGGCCTTTTCTTATCGGAATGGGTACAGATCAGAAGTAGGGCAAAGCCGGATGGATCTCAGGGCTACCGGGCTCCTTCGAGAAAAAGAAAAATCCCTGCCAAAGGCAGGGATTTTTCCAAAAGGAGCTTGAATTACTCCTCGATGGCAATGACAACGCCGGAACCCACGGTGCGGCCGCCCTCACGGATGGCGAAACGCAGGCCCTTCTCGATGGCGATGGGGGTAATCAGCTCCACCTTCATGTCCACGTTGTCGCCGGGCATGCACATCTCAGTGCCCTCGGGCAGAGTGATGATGCCGGTCACGTCGGTGGTACGGAAGTAGAACTGAGGACGGTAGTTGTTGAAGAAGGGGGTATGACGGCCGCCCTCGTCCTTGGACAGGACGTACACCTGACCGGTGAACTTGGTGTGGGGATGGATGGAACCGGGCTTGGACAGAACCTGGCCGCGCTCGATGTCGGTCTTGGCGACGCCGCGCAGCAGGCAGCCCACGTTATCGCCGGCCTCGACGTAGTCCAGCGTCTTACGGAACATCTCCATAGAGGTGACGACGGTCTTCTTCTTCTCGTCGGTCAGACCAACGATCTCGACCTCCTCGCCGGCCTTCAGCTGGCCGCGCTCCACACGGCCGGTGGCGACGGTGCCGCGGCCGGAGATGGTGAACACGTCCTCGACGGGCATCAGGAAGGGCTGGTCGGCCTTACGGTCGGGGGTGGGGATATAGTCGTCGACAGCGTCCATCAGCTCCTTGATGCAGGCGAAGTCAGGATCGTCCACGCCGCCCTCACAGGTCAGAGCGTTCAGAGCAGAGCCCTTGATGATGGGGATCTCGTCGCCGGGGAACTCATAGCCGGACAGGGTCTCACGGACCTCCATCTCCACCAGCTCCAGCAGCTCCTCGTCGTCCACCTGATCGCACTTGTTCAGGAAGACCACGATGGCGGGCACGCCGACCTGACGGGCCAGCAGGATGTGCTCCTTGGTCTGAGCCATGGGGCCGTCGGTGGCGGCGATGACCAGGATGGCACCGTCCATCTGAGCAGCGCCGGTGATCATGTTCTTGATATAGTCGGCGTGGCCCGGGCAGTCAACGTGAGCATAGTGACGCTTGTCGGTCTCATACTCCACGTGGGCGGTGTTGATGGTGATGCCGCGCTCGCGCTCCTCGGGAGCCTTGTCGATGCTGGAGTAGTCCTCATACTGAGCCTGGCCCTTCAGAGCCAGATACTTGGTGATGGCGGCGGTCAGGGTGGTCTTGCCGTGGTCAACGTGGCCGATGGTGCCGATGTTGACATGGGGCTTGGTGCGCTCGAACTTCTGCTTAGCCATTGGAATTTCCTCCTTATATCATTTCATTCAAATGATGTTTTGACTGCGATATGATGGATATCGCAAACATTGTATCGTATTACTGGGAAAAATGCAACTGAAATTTCCCGTAATTCCTGTGAAAATCAGCCCTCGCTGCGTCCGCGCTCGGCGATGATCTTGTCCGCGATGCTCTTGGGGATCTCCACATAGCTGTGGGGCTCCATGGAGTACTGGCCGCGGCCCTGGGTGGAAGAACGCAGGTCAGTGGCGTAGCCGAACATGTTGGCCAGAGGCACCAGGGCGTCGATCTGCTGGGCGCCGGGCCGGGCCTCCATGCCCAGGATCTGGCCGCGGCGGCTGTTCAGGTCGCCCATGACGTCGCCCATATACTCCTCGGGGACGATGACGGAGACCTTCATGATGGGCTCCAGCAGCACGGCGTTGGCCTTGCGGCAGGCCTCCTTGAAGGCCATGGAGCCGGCGATCTTAAAGGCCATCTCAGAGGAGTCCACCTCGTGGAAGGAGCCGTCGTACAGGGTGACCTTCACGTCCACCACGGGGTAACCGGCCAGCACGCCGGCCTGCATGGCTCCCTGGATACCGGCATCGACCGCCGGGATATACTCCTTGGGAATGGCGCCGCCCACGATGGCGTTGACAAACTCATAGCCCTTGCCGGACTCGTTGGGCTCCACACGGATCTTGACATGACCGTACTGGCCCTTACCGCCGGACTGACGGGCGTACTTGGTGTCCTGCTCCACCTGCTTCTTGATGGTCTCCTTGTAGGCGACCTGAGGCGCACCCACGTTGGCCTCCACCTTGAACTCGCGCAGCAGGCGGTCCACGATGATCTCCAGGTGCAGCTCGCCCATGCCGGCGATGATGGTCTGACCGGTCTCCTCGTCGGTGTAGGTCTTGAAGGTGGGGTCCTCCTCCGCCAGCTTCACCAGCGCCAGGCCCATCTTCTCCTGGCCGGCCTTGGTCTTGGGCTCAATGGCCACGCGGATGACGGGCTCGGGGAACTCCATGGACTCCAGGATGATGGGGTGCTTGTCGTCGCAGAGGGTGTCGCCGGTGGTGGAGTTCTTCAGGCCCACCACGGCGGCAATGTCGCCGGAGTAGACGCACTCGATGTCCTCCCGGTGATTGGCGTGCATCTGGAGAATGCGGCCGATGCGCTCCTTCTGCTTCTTGGTGGAGTTGAGCACCGTGGTGCCGGTGTTCAGCACGCCGGAATACACACGGATGAAGGACAGACGGCCCACGAAGGGGTCGGTGGCGATCTTGAAGGCCAGAGCGGAGAAGGGGGCGTTGTCGTCAGCGGGACGCTCGTCCTCCTCCTCGGTGTCGGGGTTCACGCCCTTGATGGCGGGGATGTCCAGGGGGGAGGGCATAAAGTCCACGATGGCGTCAAGCAGCTTCTGCACGCCCTTGTTGCGGTAAGAGGTGCCGCAGGTCACGGGGACTACCAGGTTCTCGATGGTCCCCTTGCGCAGAGCGGCACGCAGCTTCTCCTGGGGGATGGGCTTCTCTTCCAGCGCCAGCTCCATGATCTCGTCGTCGATGTCGGCACAGGCGTCCACCAGCTTGGTGCGGTACTCCTGGGCCAGCTCCATCATGTCGGCGGGGATCTCCTCCACCCGCATGTCCTTGCCCATCTCATCATAGTAGATGTCGGCATCCATCTCCACCAGGTCGATGATGCCCTTGAAGGTGTCCTCCTTGCCGATAGGCAGCTGGACAGGCACCGCATTGCACTTCAGGCGCTCGTGGATCATGTTGAGCACGTTGTAGAAATCGGCGCCCATGATGTCCATCTTATTGACGTAAATCATGCGGGGAACTTTATAGTTATCCGCCTGGCGCCAGACAGTCTCAGACTGAGGCTCCACGCCGCCCTTGGCGCACATGACGGTAACAGAGCCGTCCAGCACGCGCAGGGAGCGCTCCACCTCCACGGTGAAGTCCACGTGGCCCGGGGTGTCGATGATGTTCAGACGGGTCTGGGGGAACTGGTTCTTAGTCCCCTGCCAGTAGCAGGTGGTGGCGGCAGAGGTGATGGTGATGCCGCGCTCCTGCTCCTGAGCCATCCAGTCCATGGTGGCGGTGCCGTCATGGGTCTCACCGATCTTATAGTTGACGCCGGTGTAGTACAGGATGCGCTCGGTGGTGGTGGTCTTGCCGGCGTCGATGTGGGCCATGATGCCGATGTTTCTGGTATTCTCTAAGGTAACTTTCCTAGGCATACTGTTTCTCCTTATTACCAGCGGTAGTGAGCGAACGCCTTGTTGGACTCAGCCATCTTGTGGGTGTCCTCGCGCTTCTTGACGGCGTTGCCGAGGCTGTTGGCGGCGTCCATGATCTCGCCGGCCAGGCGCTCCTTCATGGTCTTCTCACTGCGGGCCCGGGCATAGGTGGTCAGCCACCGCAGCCCCAGGGTCTGACGGCGCTCGGGACGCACTTCGATAGGCACCTGGTAGGTGGCGCCGCCCACACGGCGGGCCTTGACCTCCAGGGAGGGCATGATGTTCTCGAGAGCCTGGGTATAGACCTCCATGGGGTCCTTATCGGTCTTCTCCTTGATGATATCAAAGGCGCCGTAGACCACCTTCTGGGCCACACCCTTCTTGCCATCCAGCATGATGCTGTTGGTAAGCTTGGTAACCAGGATGGAGTTATACAGCGGATCGGGCAGAACCTCCCGCTTGGGTACATTTCCTCTTCTGGGCACTTTGCTTCCCTCCTTCTTATAAAATTAGAAATCATAGGTACTCAAACTGCCTTGCAGTTTGTGTAATGCCTGTCCGAGGTCTGCCCATATTAAAAAATATAGGAAAACGCTCGGCAAGGCGGTTTGCCTTGCGCAGAACGCACAATGCAATTCAAGCCTCAAATCTCAACAGATTTGAGCGGCGGGCGGGTGATATCCGCCCATACAGCAATTTTTTGCTCCGCAAAAAATTACTTCTTGCCGGCCTTGGGCCGCTTGGCGCCGTACTTGGAACGGGCCTGCATCCGGCCGTTGACGCCCTGGGTATCCAGAGAGCCGCGGATGATGTGGTAACGCACACCGGGCAGGTCCTTGACACGGCCGCCGCGGATCATGACCACGGAGTGCTCCTGCAGGTTGTGGCCGACACCGGGGATATAGGCAGTGACCTCGTATCCGTTGGTCAGCTTCACACGGGCGATCTTACGCAGTGCGGAGTTGGGCTTCTTGGGGGTGGAAGTACGCACCGCGGTGCAGACACCTCTCTTCTGGGGAGCGTGCAGGTCGGTCTGACGGCTCTTCAGAGTGTTCAGGCCATGCTGGAGGGCGGGGGAAGTGGACTTGTAGGTCACCTGCTCACGGCCCTTCCGGACCAGCTGATTAAAAGTAGGCATGTTTTTCCTCCTTTCTCGATTTCTGCCCACATTGGGGCGTAATATATATTTTAACAGAATCAGGAAGACCTTATTCTGTTAAAACCAAAAATATGGGGTCATACCGCCGCCACGATGGCGGCGCCCACGGAGATGCCGCAGGCCTCTCCCAGCTGGCGCATGGTGTCCACCTGGATGAGGGGGACGCGCTGCCGCACCGCCTCCTGCACCAGCGGCTGGAGGAGCCTGGGGTCGGCGTCCTTGGCCATGTAGACCCTTTTCGCACGTCCGTCCTTCAGGGCCCGCCGGGTCTGTTTGGCTCCCACGACCCTGGAACCCGCTTTCAGTTCTTCGAGCATTTCGGTGCCCCTCCTCTCCCCCGTCGCCGGGGGCGTTTCATCGGGTAAAAGGGCAGAATGCCCCTACCACCGCAATTTCGGATTATACCATGGTCTCCGCCCGCCGTCAAGAGCAAATTTTCTTCTGTTTTGATGCAAAACTCAAAATTCCATCTTATATCCCTGGGCCAAAGCTTCCCCTGGTCGTTCCTGTTCCCTGCGGGACCGGGAGCGGTGTGCATCTTGCCCGTCCCACCCGCAGGATGGCCAAAGGGCTCTGCCCGCCCAAAGCCTTCCCTTTGGGGGGAAGGTGCCGCGGCGTATGCCGCGACGGATGAGGGGCCTTCCTTCTCCCGTCCCAGTCGCGGCCGTAGGATCTGTCAGAGATGTTCCGCCCTGCGCGGGGACGGGAAGGACACGCATCCCACAGGCCGCTCTGCGTCCTCCCGCCTCTATTTTTCTCCCCCAGGGAACTTTTTTCCCCTTCCGCCGTCTAACAGAGTAAAAGACGGGAGAGTCTCCCGCCATTACGGCGCTGTCCCACACAGGCCCTATCAAAAAAGCAAGGAGGGATCTTATGAAACGCGTCTCCGCCCTGCTCCTCACCTGCACCCTGGGGCTGTCCGCTCTGTCGGGCTGCTCCGCCTCTGCCGCCCCGCAGCCTCTCTCTGCCCAGCCGGTGACGATCTCCGAAGAGGAGATGATGCGTTATGACCTGGAGACCCCCGCCGTCTGGTCCGCCCTGTCTGAATTTGGGCTGGACCTGTTGAAAACTGCCCGCCAGGAGGGGGAGGGAACGCTCCTATCCCCCCTTTCCGCGGCCCTGGCACTATCCATGGCCGCCAATGGTGCTGATGGGGAGACCTTGGACCAGTTCCGGGAGGTGCTGGGGGACGGTGCCAGCCTGGAGGCCCTCAACGTCTCCTGCTCTGCCCTCATGAAACTCTATGGAGGACTGGGGGGCTCCACGGAGTGCTCCATTGCCAACAGCCTGTGGACCGACCCGGAGGGCCGTATGCAAGAAGACTTTGTAGGCAGATGCTCCGGCATTTTCGACGCTCAGGTGTTCCAGGAGGACCTGTCCGCCCCAGTCATCGTCCCCGCCCTCAACAGCTGGGTGTCAGACCATACCGCAGGCATGATCCCCCAGATCATCCAGCGGCCCTTCGGGGAGGACGCCGCCGCCCTGATGGTCAATGCCCTCTACCTGAAGAACACCTGGGCGACCAAATTCGACCCCAGCGACACCGTTACACGGGACTTCACCCGGGCCGACGGAACTGCGGAGCCCCTGGACTTCCTCCAGCACTTCTCCCGCTCTCTGACCTATCTCCAAAGCGGCAGCGACGAAGGCGTCCTCCTCCCCTATGACGACGGGCGGCTGGCTTTCTTCGCCCTCATGCCCCGGCAGTCCTCCGGCGTCCCGGACTTTGAGCGCTGGCTGTCCTCCCTCACCGGGGAGGGGCTGTCCGCCCTCCTCTCCGGCAGGGAGGAGACCTTCTTCCTCCGCCTGTCCCTGCCCAAATTTGAGCAGGAGTGGTCGGGAGAGCTGAAAGACGCCCTGGCCGCTCTTGGACTGACGGACGCTTTTGACCCGGACCTGGCCGACTTCTCCCTGCTGGGGGATGACCCCAGGGGGTACTACCTCTCCCAGGTGATCCATGCCGCCAGGATCGAAGTCAATGAGGAGGGCACCGAGGCGGCGGCCGCCACAGTGGTTGCCGCGGCATCCGGCGCCGCCCCGCCCCAGGAGGGCGTCACTCTGATCTTCGACCGCCCCTTCCTCTATGGCATCGTGGACCTGCAGAACGGAGTGCCCCTGTTCCTGGGCACGTTTGAAGGCCTATGATCCGTCAGGGCCCTATGTCGAGATCACGGGGCGCGGCCTGATTCCAGGCCGCGCCCCTCAGCTTATGGAAAAAGCCTCCCAGAGTTCGCACACGCAGGCGCAAATCCAGTTCTGACCTGTTTTCCCCGGCGGCATGTACGCCGGGGAAAACACTTCTCAGGCTGCAGATGTGGGGTTTGTCCGCCGCAGGCGGTCAGGCCCTGTGTGCGGCAGGCTACTACTTTTTCGACAGCCTCTCTGCGTTACACCTCTCCCAGCAGGCGCTGGTAGTGCTTATAGAGGGCGGAAAAATGTCCCTCATACCCTCTGGACCAGGGCTTGTTCTTGCCGCAGAAGTGGAGGAACACCGTGTGGTCCATCACCCAGTCCATATCCTTCTCCCCGTGGCTGCCCAGCCAGTAGCGGTCATATCGCCGGGCGTCATAGTTCCACACACTGTCGTCCACACCCAGGATCCGGGTGCCGTACAGGCCGTTGAGGATGTCCTGGTCCGGCAGGATCAGCCGCTCCTCGTACTCCCTGGCGTAGGCGAAAATATCTGCCGGGCGCATCTCCTCCCGCATCTGGGGAAGGTTCATCAACAGCACACCGGAGTTGTAGTAGCTCTCCGCCTCATAGTTGGACAACCTGATCTTGTTTACATAGTCAGACATCCCGGTCAACCCGCTGTGGCTGGCCGCCGCCAGCAGGCTGTCTCCCAGTTGTGTCTCATACAGGGGCCGCACCGGCCGGATCACCAGGATATCCGGGTCCAGATAGAGCACCCTGTCCAGTTCCCGGGGCAGCAGCTCTGCCGCCAGAAGGCGGTAGTACATGGCCCGGGAGTAGTACCGCACCACCGGTGCGTCCGTGAACAGGCCGTCCGGGACCTCCAGCGGGTGCAGCTGGCTGTGGTGGGCCCGGCACAGCTGGGAAAGCTCCTCCACCTGTGCCCCGGTCAGCCCCTCTTCGATCATATAGATATGAAATTCCTCCCCTGGATCATTGAGAAACAGGGAGCCGAGCAGCACCCGCAGCGGTCCCAGGTAATTCTGATCCAATGTCACCAGCAGATCCATACGTTCCTCCTCTTCCGCCGCCTCCCTGGCAGCGGGTACAGGACCGGCATCCGGCCCCGTTATTTTCCGTCCTTTCCGTTCTGATACAGCCAGAGGGCCACGATCCCCGCCATCACCAGCGCCATCAGCCACTCTATCATGGTGCTCCCCCTCCTTTTCGTTCTATGATAGCCCGCCGCCGCCTCTTCCGTCAAGGTGTTTTTTAGTTGACATAACTTTCAACAGCGCTTATTTCCCTTTCACCCGTTCCGACTGCCCTCCCCAGCCGCCGCCCTGGGGTGGGAAACAACCAAGCTGACAAAAAGCCCCGGCGCGCATGCGCCGGGGCTTTCTCACTGGACGTGCTGTTCTGTTGGGGAAGGAGCGATATTACACCAGCGTTCCGCTGTCCTCCTGGGTGTCGGCAGCGGCCTCCACCTCAGGCTCCTCCTCGGCGAAAAAGCCCTCCTCTTCCGGCTCCTCCAAGGGCTCGGCCTCCACTGCGCCGGCGGTCCCCGCGGTGATCAGATTGCCGTTCTCGTCGATGGGGTCGTCCTTGCGGTACTGTGCCAGTCCGGAACCGGCGGGGATCAGCTTGCCGATGATGACATTCTCCTTCAGCCCCAGCAGGTGGTCCACCTTGCCCTTGATGGCGGCCTCGGTGAGCACTTTGGTGGTCTCCTGGAAGGAGGCGGCGGACAGGAAGGAATCGGTGGCCAGAGATGCCTTGGTGATGCCCATGAGCAGACGGGTGCAGGTGGGCAGGCGCAGGTCCTCGCCCATCTCGTTCTTTTCCCCGGCCTCCATGCGGGTCCTCACAGCCTTCTCAGCGTCCCAGAACTCGATGATGTCGATGGTAGCGCCGGAGAGCAGGTCGGAATCTCCCGCGTCCTCCACCCGGACCTTCCGCATCATCTGGCGGATGATGACCTCGATGTGCTTGTCGTTGGTGTCAACGCCCTGCTGACGGTACACTTTCTGAACCTCGCGGATCAGATAGTTGTGACAGGCGGACAGCCCGCGGATGCGCAGCACCTCGTGGGGGGACAGGGCACCCTCGGTGAGCTGGTCGCCCTTGGCCACCACGTCGCCGTCCTTGATGCGCAGGCCGGCGGCATAGGGCAGGGCATAGGTCACCACCTCGCCGTCGTCGGCGGTGATGGTCACGTTGCACATAATGTTGCGCTTGGTCTCTTCAATGGACACCCGGCCGCTGATCTCGGCCAGCTGGGCCATCTTCTTGGGCTTACGGGCCTCGAACAGCTCCTCCACTCGGGGCAGACCCTGAGTGATGTCGCCGCCGGCCACGCCGCCGGTGTGGAAGGTACGCATGGTCAGCTGGGTTCCGGGCTCGCCGATGGACTGTGCGGCGATGATGCCTACCGCCTCGCCGGCGCCTACAGGCTCACCGATGGCCAGGTTGATGCCGTAGCACCTGGCGCACACGCCGCTGCGTGCCTCACAGGTGAGGACGGAGCGGATCTTGGCGGAGTGGATGCCGTGGGCCTCCAGCACCTTGGCGTCCTCATTGCGGAGCATGGTGTCCCGGCTGAACAGGAGCTCGCCGGTGGCGGGGTCCACGATGTCCTCGGCGGGGTAGCGGCCGTGGAGGCGCTCGGCAAAGGTCTCGATGACCTGGCCGTACTCCTCGATCTCGCTGACCTCGATGCCGTCCCGGGTGCCGCAGTCCTCCTCCCGGATGATGACCTCCTGGGACACGTCCACCAGACGGCGGGTCAGGTAACCCGAGTCAGCGGTACGCAGGGCGGTGTCGGCCATGCCCTTTCGGGCGCCTCGGGAGGAGATGAAGTACTCCAGCACGCTGAGGCCCTCACGGAAGTTTGCCTTGATGGGGATCTCGATGGTGCGGCCGGAGGTGTCGGCCATCAGGCCGCGCATGCCGGCCAGCTGACGGATCTGGGCCATGGAGCCGCGGGCGCCGGAGTCGGCCATCATGAAGATGGGGTTGTAGCGGTCCATGGACTCCCGCAGGGCGTCGGTCACGTCGTTGGTGGTCTTCTCCCACGCCTGGACGGACAGGCGGTAGCGCTCGTCGTTGGTGATCAGGCCGCGGCGGTACTGCCGGTCGATCTTGATGATCTCCTTCTCCGTCTGGCCGATGAGCTCATACTTCTTGGCGGGCACAGTCATGTCCGCAATGGCCACGGTCAGGGAGCCCACGGTGGAGTAGTGGTAGCCCAGGTCCTTGATGGCGTCCAGCACGCCGGCGGATACAGTAAAGCCGTGCTTGGTGATGCACTTGTCGATGATCTTGCCCAGCTGCTTCTTGCCCACCACGAAGTTGATCTCCGGGTCGAACATGGTCTCTGGATCGGAGCGGTCCACGAAGCCCAGGTCCTGGGGAATGGCGTCGTTATAGATCAGGCGGCCCACCGTGGTCTCCACCAGCTTGTAGCGCATCACGCCGTCCACCTCCCGGTAGAGGCGGACCTTGATGGGCGAGTGGAGCGTGACGATCTTGGCGTCATAGGCCAGCAGGGCCTCATCCTTGTCGGCAAAGATATGGCCGGTGCCCTCCTCCTCCCGGCTGTAGGTCAGGTAGTAGGAGCCCAGGATCATATCCTGGGTCGGGATGGTGACTGGGCCGCCGTCCTGGGGCCGCAGCAGGTTGTTGGCGGAGAGCATCAGGATGCGGGCCTCGGTCTGGGCCTCGGCGGACAGGGGGACGTGGACGGCCATCTGGTCGCCGTCGAAGTCGGCGTTGAAGGCGGTACACACCAGGGGATGAAGCTTGATGGCACGGCCTTCCACCAGCACCGGCTCGAAGGCCTGGATGCCCAGGCGATGCAGCGTGGGCGCGCGGTTGAGCATCACCGGGTGGTCCTTGATGACGAACTCCAGGGCGTCCCACACGGCGGGAGCCCCCTTGTCCACCATCTTCTTGGCGGATTTGATGTTGTTGGCCAGACCATCCTCCACCAGTTTCTTCATCACGAAGGGGCGGAACAGCTCAATGGCCATCTCCTTGGGCAGGCCGCACTGGTAGATCTTCAGGCTGGGGCCGACCACGATAACACTTCGGCCGGAGTAGTCCACGCGCTTGCCCAGCAGGTTCTGGCGGAAGCGGCCCTGCTTGCCCTTGAGCATGTCGGACAGGGACTTGAGGGCCCGGTTGTTGGCGCCGGTGACGGCGCGGCCCCGGCGGCCGTTGTCGATGAGGGCGTCCACCGCCTCCTGGAGCATCCGCTTCTCATTGCGTACAATGATGTCCGGGGCGTTGAGCTGGATCAGCCGCTTGAGGCGGTTGTTGCGGTTGATGACCCGGCGGTACAGGTCATTCAGGTCAGAGGAGGCGAACCGGCCGCCGTCCAGCTGGACCATGGGGCGGATCTCCGGGGGGATGACGGGCAGCACATCGATGATCATCCACTCGGGCTTGTTGCCAGAGAGGCGGAAAGCGTCCACCACCTCCAGGCGCTTGACGATCCGGGCTTTCTTTTGTCCGGAGGCGTCCTTCAGCTCGCTGCGCAGCTGCTGGGAGAGCTGCTCCAGGTCGATCTGCTGGAGCAGCTTTTTGACCGCCTCGGCACCCATGCCGGCGTCGAAGTCGTCCTCATACTTCTCCCGCATGTCCCGGTACTCCTTCTCGGAGAGGATCTGGTTCTTGGCCAGGGGGGAGAAGCCAGGATCAGTGACGATATAGGCGGCGAAATACAGCACCTTCTCCAGGATGCGGGGGCTGATGTCCAGCAGCAGGCCCATCCGGGAGGGGATACCCTTGAAGTACCAGATGTGGGAGACCGGGGCGGCCAGCTCGATGTGGCCCATGCGCTCCCGGCGCACCTTGGCCCGGGTGACCTCCACGCCGCAGCGGTCGCAGATCTTGCCCTTGTAGCGGATCTTCTTGTACTTGCCGCAGTGGCACTCCCAGTCCTTGGTGGGGCCAAAGATGCGCTCGCAGAACAGGCCGTCCCGCTCCGGCTTCAGGGTGCGGTAGTTGATGGTCTCCGGCTTTTTGACCTCGCCGTAAGACCACTCGCGGATCTGCTCAGGGGAGGCGATGCCAATCTGAATGGCGTCAAACTCCGTATAACTCATCGTTCAATCTCCTCCCTTTTCTCTCAAAAATCCTCGTCGGAGAAGTCCTCTCCGTCCATGGAATCGTTCGTGCTCTCTCCCACTTCCAGGTCATCGTCGTCGCTCTCCCCCTTCAGGGTGTAGCCGGCGGCGGAGAAGTCGGAGTCCTCCGCGGAGAAATAGAAATCGTCGTCGTCATCGCGGCGGCCGGGCTGGTAGGCGTCCTCGTCGTCGTCCTTCAGCTCGATCTCGTTGCCCTGCGCATCCAGCACTTTCATGTCCAGGCACAGGGACTGGAGCTCCTTGATGAGCACCTTGAAGGATTCGGGCACGCCGGGCCGGGGCACGTTGTGGCCCTTGACGATGGCCTCATAGGTCTTGACACGGCCGGTGACGTCGTCGGACTTCACCGTCAGGATCTCCTGGAGGGTATAGGCGGCGCCGTAGGCCTCCAGGGCCCACACCTCCATCTCGCCGAAGCGCTGGCCGCCGAACTGGGCCTTGCCGCCCAGAGGCTGCTGAGTGACCAGAGAATAGGGGCCGGTGGAGCGGGCGTGGATCTTGTCGTCCACCAGGTGGTGCAGCTTCAGGAAGTAGACGTAGCCCACAGTGACCGGGTTGTCGAACCGCTCGCCGGTGCGGCCGTCGTACAGCCAGTTCTTGCCGTCCACCAGACGCAGCTGGCCGGCCTTCTGCCACTCCCGGACCTGGACGTTGTCCGCCATCTCCTCCGGAGTGAGGGCCCGCAGCTCGCCGCCCTCCTCCTGGGGTGCCAGATAGAGCTGCTTGCCGATCAGGGGCTCGTCATAGCCCACCTCCCGGGCCAGGCCGGCCATCTTCAGGCACTCCTGGATGTCCTGCTCGTTGGCGCCGTTGAAGATGGGGGTGGCCACCTTCCAGCCCAGGGCCTTGGCGGCGTAGCCCAGATGGACCTCCAGCACCTGACCGATGTTCATACGGGAGGGCACGCCCAGAGGGTTGAGCACGATATCCAGGGGGGTGCCGTCGGGCAGGAAGGGCATATCTTCCTGGGGCAGGATGCGGGAGACCACGCCCTTGTTGCCGTGGCGGCCGGCCATCTTATCACCCACAGAGATCTTGCGCTTCTGAGCGATGTAGACCCGGACCACCTCGTTGACGCCGGGAGAGAGCTCGTCACCTGCCTCCCGGGTGAAGACCTTGACATCCACGATGATGCCGCTCTCTCCGTGGGGCACCTTCAGGGAGGTATCCCGGACCTCCCGGGCCTTCTCGCCGAAGATGGCCCGGAGCAGGCGCTCCTCGGCGGTCAGGTCGGTCTCGCCCTTGGGGGTGACCTTGCCCACCAGGATATCGCCGGAACGCACCTCGGCGCCCACCCGGATGATGCCCCGCTCGTCCAGGTCCTTCAGGGCGTCCTCGCCCACATTGGGGATGTCCCTGGTGATCTCCTCGGGGCCCAGCTTGGTATCCCGGGACTCGGTCTCATACTCCTCGATATGGATGGAGGTGAACACATCCTCCTTCACCATGCGCTCGTTGAGCAGCACGGCGTCCTCGTAGTTGTAGCCCTCCCAGGTCATGAAGCCCATGAGGATGTTCCGGCCCAGGGCGATCTCGCCCCGGTCGGTGGAGGGGCCGTCGGCCAGTACGTCCTGATAGTCTACCCGCTGGCCTGCATTGACAATGGGCCGCTGGTTGATGCAGGTGGTGTGGTTGGAGCGCAGATATTTGGTCAGGCGGTACTCCTTGGTCTCGCCGCTGTCATATCTTACAGTGATATACCGGGCGGACACCTTGGTGACCACGCCGGGCCCCTCCGCCAGGATGGCCACCTCGGAGTCGATGCAGTTCTTATGCTCCTGGCCGGTAGCCACGATGGGTGCCTCGGGCCGGAGCAGGGGCACAGCCTGGCGCTGCATGTTGGCGCCCATCAGGGCGCGGTTGGCGTCGTCATTCTGGAGGAAGGGGATCATGGCGGTAGCCACGGAGACCATCATCTTGGGGGATACGTCCACGTAGTCCACGCTGTTGCGGTCCACGGAAATGATCTCGTTGCGGTGGCGGCAGGTGATGCGCTCGTTGACGAAGCAGCCGTTCTCATCCACCGGCTCGTTGGCCTGGCCGACGGTGTACTCATCCTCCACGTCGGCGGTCATGTACTCGATCTCGTCGGTGACCCTGCCGGTGGCCTTATCCACCTTGCGGTAGGGGGTCTCGATGAAGCCGAACCGGTTCACCCGGGCGTAGGAGGCCAGATAGGAGATCAGGCCGATGTTGGGACCTTCGGGGGTCTCGATGGGGCACAGGCGGCCGTAGTGACTGTAATGGACGTCGCGCACATCGAAGGAGGCCCGGTCACGGGACAAGCCGCCGGGGCCCAGGGCAGACAGACGGCGCTTGTGGGTCAGCTCGGCCAGGGGGTTGGTCTGGTCCATGAACTGGGACAGAGGGCTGGACCCGAAGAACTCCTTGATGGCAGCGGTGACAGGGCGGATATTGATCAGGCTCTGGGGGGTAACCACGTCCAAGTCCTGAATGGTCATGCGTTCCCGGATGACCCGCTCCATACGGCTGAAGCCGATGCGGAACTGGTTCTGGATCAGCTCGCCCACGCAGCGCAGGCGTCGGTTGCCCAGGTGGTCAATGTCATCGGGGGTGCCCACGTTGTGGGCCAGGCCGTTGAGATAGTTGATGGAGGCCATGATGTCCGCCACGGTGATGTGCTTGGGCACCAGGTCGTCCACGTGGTCGGCCACCGCCTCCTTCAGCTCCTCGCCGGAGTACTGCTCCAGGAGCTGGCACAGCACGGGGAAGGACACCTTCTCGGTGATGCCGCACTCCTCCGGGTCAAAGTCCACGAAGTTCTTCATATCCACCATGTTGTTGGCGAACACTTTCACCAGCTTGCCGTCCACATCCAGGACAGCCTCATTGACCCCTCGGTCCTCCAGCTCCCGGGCCCGCTCCCTGGTCAGGTTCTCCCCGGCCTCGGCGATGATCTCACCGGTACGGGGGTCGGCCACGGGCATGGCCAGGGTGTGGCCGGACAGGCGGCTGCCCATAGCCATCTTCTTGTTGAACTTATAGCGGCCCACCGCGGACAGGTCGTAGCGGCGGGGATCAAAGAACAGGCCGTTGAGCAGGCTCTCAGCGGAGTCCACCGTGGGAGGCTCGCCGGGACGCAGCTTACGGTAGATCTCCAGCAGGGCCTCCTCATAGTTCTTGCAGGTATCCTTCTCCAGGGTAGACTGGATGCGCTCGTCCTCACCGAACATCTCGATGATCTCGGCGTCGGTCTTGGGTCCGATGGCCCGGATCAGGCAGGTGATAGGCAGTTTGCGGTTCTTGTCGATGCGCACATAGAACACGTCGGACAGGTCGGTCTCATACTCCAGCCAGGCTCCCCGATAGGGAATGACGGTGGTGGCGAAAGTCAGGTTGTCCGCCTTGTCCGCAGTGCGGGTATAGTACATGCCGGGGGAACGGACGATCTGGGAGACGATGACCCGCTCAGCGCCGTTGATGACGAAGGTGCCGGAATTGGTCATGATGGGGAAATCTCCCATGAAGATCTCCTGCTCCTTGATCTCCTCGGTCTCCTTGTTGCGCAGGCGCACCCGGACCTTGATGGGCGCGGCGTAGGTGCAGTCCCGGGCCTTGCACTCCTCCACGTCATACTTGGGCTTCTCGTCCATGGAGTAGTCGATGAAGGACAGCTCCAGGTTGCCGGCGTAGTCAGTGATGGCGGCTACGTCCCGAAAGACCTCCCGCAGTCCCACGTCCAGGAACCACTGGTAGGACTTCTTCTGGATCTCCAGCAGATTGGGCATCTCCAGGATCTCCTGATAGCGGGCAAAGCTCTTTCGCAGGGTCTTTCCGTAATATACGTCCTTGACCGTCATTTCTAAAAATCAACTCACTTTCTTTGATTTGAAAGGGGTGAATCTACTGTTTTTCGGTCCTTTCCCGGCTCTCTTCCGCATTTTCCCCGTCGTTGTGCACAAAAGCGCCAAACCGCGCCTTTTGCGAACACCCGGCTCAGTTTGAACCTTTTTCAACTTTCCTCTTGTCAACTTCCGGGGCCTATGTTATAGTTTCCGTGGAGCATGGGGGACCGTGCTCTTTTTATGAGGATATAAAAGCATTTTACTTTACCATGAAAGCCTTTAACTTGTCAAGGGGCTTTCTGTAAATTTTTCTTTCTTCTTAGGAAAAGGGCAAAATTTTTTTCTTGCGCCCATCCCATTTTTGTTATATAATTAATTGGTACTTGATCAAATATGCCGGTGTGATGGAATTGGTAGACGTGACGGACTCAAAATCCGTTGGTGGCGACATCGTGTGGGTTCGAGTCCCACCACCGGCACCAAACCAATATAATCCGAACTTGTTTCCGATAGGAAATGGGTTCGGATTATTTGTTATATTTAAAGAAAAATAGCCAAATGGCTAATCGCAGATTAAGACCACTTTTTTAGAAAAGAGTAGGGTTTCCAGATAAATTTTGGTATAATTTACAATATAGGCAGGGGGCATTATATGAGTATGGTGAAATATAATCGATGAAAGCGGGCAGCCCCATAAGCAGATAGACCCATATATGAAAGGCCGTTTGCAAAGCAA
This sequence comes from Lawsonibacter asaccharolyticus, assembly GCA_003112755.1. NCBI lineage: Bacteria > Bacillati > Bacillota > Clostridia > Eubacteriales > Oscillospiraceae > Lawsonibacter > Lawsonibacter asaccharolyticus. The sequence goes on from BFBT01000003.1 coordinate 139,761, forward strand.
ATTGATGCATGCCATTACGAAGAAGTAGCAAAACCGGGGAATGCCGTGCAAGGGTCAAGATGAACGCTTCGCGCCCTTGCCGGCATTCCCCGGTTTTGTCCGTCCTAAGCCAACGCTGCTTTTTATGGAATCAGCCCCGGACAGGATCTCTGTCCGGGGCTGATTTCTTATTGGGGAGGCTTTTGCCTCGTTTTACGATGGTTCGTTCTGCGGCCCCGGGAGCCGCTGTCAATCCCGATTCAAAAACAGAGTATGCTCTCATTTTATGGGAGCTCCACTCTCAGCCCACCGTCTTCCAATGCTTGTCCACGTGGTTGAGGATCTCACAGCCCTCCTCCGTCACAAGCACCAAGTCCTCCACCCGGACCCCGAATTGACCAGGGAGGTACACTCCTGGCTCAATGGAGAAGATCATCCCAGGCTTGGCTACCAGCTCTGTGACTGCACTTACATCCCCCTTCTCATGCTCTGTCTGGCCAATAAAATGCCCCAGGCGGTGGGTGAAGTACTCACCATAGCCCGCCGAAGCGATATGTTCCCGGGCCGCGATGTCCAGCTCCCGCAGGGGGATACCGGGACGGATCATTCCCTCCGCGATCTCATTGGCACTGCGGACCAGGTCATGGATGGCCGCGTATTTGGGGTCCGCAGTCTTGCAGAAGAAGGTGCGGGTCATATCGGAGCAGTACCGGTCTTTCCGGCAGCCCATATCGATAACAATGCAGTCTCCCGCCTTCAGGCGGGTCTGGTCCGCCTCATGATGGGGGTCGGCGGCGTGGGCGCCGAATGAGACAATGGGCTGGAACGCCACAGCGTCGCAGCCCTCCGCCGCGTACTGGCTTATGATATAGTCGGCCACTTCCCGCTCCGTGATCCCCTCCTGGAGGAAGGCCGCCGCCCGTTCCATTACTGTGTCATTGATACGGGAGGCCGCCCGCATCAGCTCCCGCTCCGCCTCGTCCTTGCAGGCCCTGGCGTGATCCACACAGTCGGATGCCACTATATACCGGCTGTCCGGATTGCGCTCCATCAGGGGCAGAAGGAACCGGGCCGGCCACTCCTTGTCGATCCCCAGGGCGCTCTTTCCGTCCACATGGGAGGCCAAAATCGCCACCGCATCATCGGTGTCGGAGGACCACACCTGCTCATAGGGAGCTTCCGGCACAGGGAACAGCCTGTTCAAAAACAGCTTGTGGTGCCCGTCCCGGCGGAGATAAAAAGCAAACAGGCGCTCAAAGGGAAACACGTCATACCCGGTGAGATACCAGATGCTGTCTGGGTCAGACACCAGCATCTGGTCCAGCCCCATCTCCTCCATGGAGTCCAGCACTCTTTTGATACGTTCCTGATACATGGATCATCAGCCTTTCTTCTTCAAGATCACGGACTCTACCAGCGCCGGAGAGAGCAGCTCCCTGATGATCCTCACCCCGGTCTTCAGGGACTCCACCGGCGCATATTCAAACCTTCCGTGGGCGTTGTGTCCCGCGCTGGGCAGATTTGGGCACGGCAGACCCATGTAGGTCAGGACGCTTCCATCTGTCCCGCCCCGGATGGGCGAATGGGTGGGGGCAGCAATGCCTGCCGCCTTCATGGCCTGCTCTGCCAGTTCCAGGATCTCCATGTGATCCTTCAGGACCTCATGCATATTGTAATACTGGTCCTGGAGCTCCACCTCGGCCGTGTGCGCCCCATAGCGGCGGTCAATCTCTGCCGCCGCTTTCTCCATCATCGCTTTCCGCTCCTGGAACCTCTCCATGCTGTGGTCACGGACGATATAGATCATGTCGGCTTTCTCCACAGTCCCGTGCATCTCCTGGAGGTGGAAAAAGCCCTCGTACCCCTCTGTATGCCCCGGTATTTCCAGGGCCGGAAGCAGCGCGTTGTATTCCCCGGCCATCAGGATGGCGTTTTTCATTTTATCTTTCGCAGTGCCGGGATGGATGCTGAAGCCGTGAATGGTAACCGTGGCCTTGGCCGCGTTGAATGTCTCGTACTCATAGTCCGTGATATCCCCGCCGTCCACCGTATAGGCAAAATCAGCGCCAAAGCCTTTGACATCAAAGCCGCTGGCCCCCATGCCGATCTCCTCATCCGGAGTAAATCCGATGCAGATCTTCCCGTGGGGCACGCCCTCAGCCAGCAGCTCCTCCACTGCCTGGAGGATCATGGCGATGCCCGCCTTGTCATCCGCCCCCAGAAGAGTGGTCCCGTCTGAGCAGACCAGATCCTGCCCCACAAACTTTTGAAGCTCGGGGAACTGGGCCGCCTCCATGACGATCCCCTGCTCCCGGTTCAGCACCACGTCTCCCCCTTCGTAATGGATCACCTGGGGCTTCACATCCTTCCCCGTCATATCCGGGGTAGTGTCCATGTGGGCGATCAGGCCGATGGCGGGCAGATGCTCACAGCCCGGTGAGGCGGGCACAGAGGCATACACATAACACTTCTCGTCCAGCACCGCGTTCTCGATGCCCAGCCCGTGGAGTTCCTCCACCAGCAGACGGCCCATATCGAACTGCCGCTGCGTACTGGGCGTCACCGCTCTCCCGGCATGGTAGTCGCTCTCGCTGTACACCTTCGCATAGCGGATCAGACGGTCTACAACTGTATCCATTCTATGATCCTCCTTATCCTTCTCAGAGCAGATTCTCCGGATTCAAGCACTTCAGCTCCTCCAGCACAAACAGGCCGTCCTTCCGAATGAGCACATCATCGAACCAGATCTCACCACCACCGAACTCCGGCGTCTGGATCTGGATCAGGTCCCAGTGGACGGCGGAATGATTGCCGTTGGAGGCGTTGTCATAGCTGTTGCCCGGCGTCAGATGGAAGCTGCCAGCGATCTTTTCATCAAAGAGGATGTCCCCGATGGGATGGGTGATCACTGGGTTCACCCCGAAGGCGAACTCACCGATGTACCGGGCGCCCTCATCAATATCCAGGATCTCATTCATATATGGGGTGTTGTTGCTGGTGGCCTTTACGATTTTGCCGTCCCGGAACTCCAGATATACGTCCCGGAACAGGAAGCCGTCATAAGGGGAGGGGCAGTTATAGGTGATATGTCCGTTGACCGAATCCCGCACCGGCGAGGTATAGACCTCTCCGTCCGGGATATTCCGGTTCCCGTGCATGGCATAGCAGGGTATTCCCTGAATGGAGAAGGTAAGGTCTGTCCCTGGAGCGATGATGTGCACCCGGTCTGTCCGATCCATCAGCTTCTCCAGATGCCTCATAGCCCGCCCCATCTTGTCGTAGTCCACCAGACAGGCCCGGAAATAGAAGTCCTCATACTCCTCGGTGGACACGCCGGCCAGCTGGGCCATGGCGTCGTTTGGATAGCGCAGCACGGACCACTTGGTGTGGTTGCACCGCTGGGCCAGGTGGATGGGGCCCCAGTAATACTGGCGGTAACGGCGCTGAGCCTCGTCACTGACATTGTGCCATGCGCTGATGTTGGGCGTGGCCCGGATGTCGATATAGGCGTCCATATCCTTCATCCGCTCCAGTTCATAGGAGGCGATCTCCTCCATATGCTCCGCGTCGGCCCCCTGGACCAGCGCCCCCTCCACCCCATAGTCAAAAATGTGGATAAAGGGCTTTCCTCCCACCGCATAGGCCTCCTGGACCAGCGCCTTCATCAGTCCAGTCTCGCTGCCGTGGAGCTCAATAAGGATCTTCTCCCCCTTTTGCAGCTCCACCGCGCTCCGGATCAGAAATTGAGCAAACTTGCGAATTCTCGGGTCCTCCATAATGACAGAGCACTTCCTTTCCTGATTTTGATCCTATTGAAAAAAGCGGGGCAGAAGGATCTCTTCTGCCCCGCTTTACGATCACTTCTCCTGATAGAGCGCATCCAGGGAACGGGCGGCTTCCCCTTTCGGTGTCACAGCGGACACGACCAGGATGGCAATGACGGAGGCAGGCACCGCTACGATGGCACACTGTATCCCATAGGGCGTTCCCATCAGCGTCCAGACGATCGTTGCCAGACCGCCCACCAGGATGCCGGCAATACCGGCAGCCGGGGTCACCTTCTTGGAGAACAGCGCGAACAGGATAGCCGGCGTGATGGCCGCGCCGTACATGGTGTAGGCGGTCATCTGCAGAGAGAGCACGGTGGGGAAATAGAGGGTCAGGGCCACCGCGATGACACTGAATACCACGATGGTCCCCCGCAGCACCAGCATCTTCTGCTTGTCCGTAGCGTCCTTGCGGATATATTTGACATAGATGTCATTGGTCAGGTTGGTGGCGGAGGAGAGCAGATAGCTGTCCGCCGTGGTGACGATAAACGCCATGCAGGCACACATGATCAGCGCACCGAAGGCCATCGGCAGATAGTCCACGGATACCTGGAAGATCACGTTGGAGGGCGTGTCCAGCGTGGGATACAGGCGGGCCGCCTGGGTCACCACTGCGATGATGCTGACGATGACCAGGATCTCGCCAATGAACATGCCGATGTTGGACTTTTTGGCCTCTGTGCTGTTTTTGGCGGAGGCAAAGCGCTGCAGCATGTTCTGGTCGCCCAGCATCAGGGCCAGGGAGGGCAGGAAATAGCCCAGCAGTTCCCAACCGGACATGCCGCCGGTGAGAGTGGTCTTCTCCGGGGGCAGCACAGCACCCTGCGCGTTTGCCACACTGATCAGGATGGGGATGGCAATGAAGAATCCGCCGATCATGATCAGCGCACTGATCGCGTCGGAGTATGCCACGGATACCAGTCCTCCGCCCACTGTGATGACCACAATAATCGTGGTGCAGATGACAAGTGCCAGCCCACGGGAGATCTCCACACCGCTGGAGCTGCACAGCAGGACCAGAATGTCGGCCGCCGCCTTCAGCTGAGTGGCCAATACGCCCACATAGGCCAGCATGACGCACACCGCGGAAATGATGCTGGCGCTTTGGCCGTAACGGGCGCCCATGATCTCCGGGACCGTGACCTTATTGGACTTGCGGACCTTGCCCGCGATGAAATACAGCAGGATAATGCCGATAGGGGGCGCGGCAAAGGTGATGGCGCCCACCCACGGGCCGCCGTTGTAAATGATGCTGGCATTTCCGGTGATGCCGCCTCCGCCGCACCAGGTGGCCAGCAGACTTCCCACCAGGATGATGAAGGGTATCCGGTGGCCGCCTGTGACCATGTCGTCTGCAGTTTTCACTTTCTTGTGCGCAATGACCAAGCCATAGATCATCAGCAGAAACAGGTATGCACCGATTGCGATAATATAGCTCATGGTTCTCTCTCCTCTCTGTTCACACACATAATAGAAAATTTTAACTGACTAATGCGCTGATGTCAAGCTTTATTCGCCCCCATCCCGTCTTTTCTGTGTAAGTACATTTCATATAATGCATAAATTATTCGCATGGTCGTAGATTTAATTTAGTCATAGAGTACAGTCTCAAAATGTTTAAAATAGAACATGCTAACCATTTTCTTGGTCAGCATGTTCTTTAATTAAATCACCTATTTTTTCTTAAATAATATAGAACTTTGCATATTGTTAATATCAGGAAACCAATATACCACCACAATAAACTAATCTGGAAAAGCCAAATAATTGGAAGCAGCAACGCTTCTATAAAGAGTAGTATGACCTCTGGAAGAGATACTTTTGTTCTCTTATATTCATCCAACGCAAGAATAAAACAATATAAAGATCTCACAGATATTACAATTGCAAAAAATTTAAATCCCGACATAGGTAGCACCAGAATGTATTTCTATAATGGCTAAGCCATAGATCATCAGCAGAAACAGGTATGCACCGATCGCGATAATATAGCTCATGGTTCTCTCTCCTCTCTGTTTACACACATAATAGAAAATTTTAACTGACTAATGCGCTGATGTCAAGCTTTATTCGCCCCCCTTGCTTTTTCGGCTAAAAATATATAAATATATAGAATAAATTTTCGTTCTATACAGCCGCAGCTTTCTCTGGGCCCCCAACAAGTAGTCGCCGCAGAAGCACCTGTCCGTAAAATATTATCTCTCGAAGCCTATAGCCATGTGTCTCAGCTATTATCTTATGCCGAATTATGCCGATAACTTAAATGGATACCCACTATTAGGACGTTAATACAGAGAGAACGTGTGGAGGAAGAAACAATGAGGAGCATTAAGGCAAAAATATTGGTGTCCATGGTCCTAACATTGGCAATTTCCCTGATCCTGGTCGGCGGCGCCTCCTGTATCCTGAGCTATAGGGGTACACAGTCGACGCTGGAGGCCAGCATGAAAGAAATGGCTGTTGTGGCTGCTGACCGGGTGTCGTATGAACTCCAGGCATATCGGAACATCGTGGGAGAAACGGGAAGTACTGCACGCCTCTCCAACCCGGAGATCACCCTGGCAGAAAAGCAGGATCTGCTCCAGCAAAAGGTAGATACCTATGGTTTTCAGCGTTATAACCTACTGAATACCCAGGGCCGCAGCCTGATCGACGGGTCAAATTACAGCGACCGGGCCTATTTCAAAGCCGCAATGCAGGGGAACACTTATGTCTCCGAGCCATTGATCTCCTCTGTTACCGGTGAGATGACGATCATTATTTCCGCTCCAGTCTGGCAGGATGGACAAGTGGGGGGCCGGGTAGCTGGCGTGGTCTACTTTGTGCCCCAGGAAACATTCCTTAACGAGATTGTCAGCAACCTCCAGATAAGTGAAGGCGGAACAGCTTATATGCTGGATGCCACCGGCAACACCATTGCCCACCGCAATCTGGAAAGCGTCCGCAATCAGGAAAATACCATTCAAGATGCAAAAGGCGATAAATCTCTGGCCGATTTGGCCGCGATCGAGACGGATATGATTGCTGGAGGCACCGGGTTCAGCCAGTACAGCTATGGCGGAGAGACAAAGTTTACTGCGTATGCTCCCGTCCCTGAGACCAACGGCTGGAGCATTGCTATCAATGCCCCAACCTCCGATTTTACTGGCACAGCCATCCTGGGGATCATTATCACCCTTGTTCTGCTTATCGCGGCTGTCATTGTCGCGTCCTTGGTTGCTCTGCGGTTGGCAGTTGGCATTGGCGGCCCCATCAAGGCCTGTTCGGACCGTCTCCATCTGCTGTCCCAAGGAAATCTGGAGGCTCCCGTACCCGACTTTGACCGCAACGATGAGGTGGGCGAATTGGTATCCTCCACCAAAATTATTGTCACCGCCTTAAGTACCATTTTGAAGGATATTGACTATCTGCTCAGCCAGATGGGAGAGGGGAATTTTGTAGTCGATTCCCGGGTTCCGGAGCTGTATATTGGAGACTTTGCCCCCTTGCTGGTCTCCATGCGCCGCATCAAGAACAAGCTGAGCGATGTGCTCTCCCAAATCCACACAAGTTCCGCCCAGATCGCTGCCGGCTCTTCCCAGGTATCGGACGGCGCCCAGGCACTGGCTCAGGGTGCGACCGAACAGGCCAGTTCTGTACAGGAACTGGCAGCTACCGTACATGACATTTCTCAGAATGTGGACGAAACAGCGGATGTATCGAGACAGTCCCGCTCCCGGGCCGAGGAGGCCGGTGGACAGGTCATGCAGAGCAACAAAATGATGCTCCAAATGACGACTGCCATGGCAGAGATCACAGAGTTCTCTAAAAAAATCGGGAATATCATTACTACCATTGAGGACATTGCTTTCCAGACCAATATTCTGGCCCTCAATGCCGCTGTGGAAGCAGCGAGAGCCGGGACAGCTGGAAAGGGCTTTGCGGTTGTTGCTGACGAAGTACGCAATTTGGCCTTTAAATCCGACCAAGCGGCTAAGGCCACGAAAGAACTGATCGAGAGTTCTGTTGAGTCGGTGCAAAATGGAAACGCCATTGTGACAAATGTAACGGATTCGCTCCAAAAGACAACAGATCTTGCCGGTTTGGCTGTAGACGATATGGTCAGGGTAGCTGAAATGGTGGATACCATTTCAGCGGCAATCGCACAGGTTACTGTGGGATTGGATCAGATTTCCGCGGTCGTTCAGACCAATTCTGCCACCAGTGAGCAGTCCGCTGCCGCCAGTGAGGAGTTGTCCTCCCAGGCGCAGCTCCTTGACGATCTTGTTGGACAGTTCCGGCTCCCAGGCAATGTGCATTCTTATGGCGATACTTTGGGAAACTGATCTCCCACAAGCCAAAACCTTCGGCTAAGCCGGATGCTTTGGAACCACAAACACAAAAGCGGACTGCTGGTGCAGTCCGCTTTTGCATTTCCTATGCTCCGATCGTGTCACACGCGCTCCAGGGGCTGGTCCGGCAGGCTGCCCAGCGGGCGGTAGACGGTGAAATACATGGTGAGGATACAGGCTAGGCCGCCGATCAGCTGGGAGACGGCCTCCGCTGTGAAGACGCCGGTCGTCCCAATCCAAATGGGAAGAATGACAGTGAGCGGCGCGTTGATTACCGCTTTGCGCAGCAGGGAGAAGAAGATAGCCTGCTTGGAGCGCCCCAGCCCCACAAAGACGCCCTGACCCGCCATCTGGAGGGACATGGGGATAAACAGGCAGAAATAGATGCGCAGCGCAGGGATACCGGCCTCCACCACCTCTGGTTCATTGTTGAACACCCGGATCAGCATGCCGGGAAACAGCATGGCCACGGCCCAGAAGGCGGCGGCATACGCCACGGTCACCGCCACACTGAAGCGGATGGAGCGGCGGACCCGGCTGTACTGTCCGGCGCCGTAGTTGTACCCCGTCACCGGCTGGGCGCCATTGCTCAGGCCCTGCACCGGCATGAAAAACACCTCCCGCAGCGAGTTGATGATGGTCATCACCCCCACGTACAGGTCCCCGCCATAGGCCTGAAGGGTGGCGTTGCACACCACCTGGACCAAGCTGTTGGTCAAGTTCATAAAGAAGCCAGACAGGCCCAGGGTCACGATGGATCTTACCCGTGGGGCACACAGCGCCATATTCCGCACCCTCAGCCGCAGAATAGCCCGCCGCCCGGTAAGGAAGCGCAGCACCCACAGAGCGGAGCACCCCTGGGCGATCACAGTCGCCAGGGCCGCGCCCCGCACCCCCATCCCCATCCCAAAAATAAAAATGGGGTCCAGCACGATGTTTACCAAGGCTCCCAGCCCCACCGTCATCATACCCACCCCGCCAAACCCCTGGGCCGTGATGAAGGGATTCATCCCCAGGCCGATCATCACAAAGATCGTTCCCAGAAGATAGATGGTCATGTACGCGTCGGCATAGGGATAGGTGGCGTCGCTTGCGCCGAACAGGTAGAGCAACGGCTGCTTGAACCATAGAAAGACGGCAGTGACCGCAGCCCCAAAGATCAGCAGCAGGGTGAAGGCGTTGCCCAGCACCCGCTCCGCCTCCTCATTGTCTCCCTGTCCCCGTTTGATGGAACACAGCGGCGCGCCTCCAGTTCCGCACAGGTTGGCAAATCCCATGATGATGGATACGATTGGGATCGTCAGTCCCAGCCCGGTCAGGGCCAGATGCCCAGGCAGACGCCCCAGGTAGACCCGGTCCACCACGCTGTACAGTACGTTGATCAGCTGCGCGGCGGTCATGGGCAGAGCCAGGGACATGATATTGCGGGGGATGCTCCCTCTGGAAAAATTATGGACTTCCCCTTTCACCATCTCCCGCCTCCTATGGCCGCGCTTCTCCGCACTCCGCCTGTCCGGCGTCTTGATCCTGCCGTGCAGGACCCCAGTCCCGCTTGCTACATGGAGCATTCCGCCGCAGATCCCAGCCCCGGCACCCCTGCTTTTTAACAGTTGTATTTTATAATGATTTCTTTGTAAAATCTATATGTAAAACAGCCAAAACCACGTCCGCCTCCATGAACTGCCCCAACAGCTGCAGGCAGTCCAAAGGGTCCTTTGGCAAAAAATATGGAGTTTTCAATTTCGTCTTGTGTTCCCGTGGCAAAATTTCTCTTTGTGTGTTCCTATTCTTGACGGTTCTGTGTATTTATGCTATATTTTAAACGATCAGATATGGTTGGGGGACTGATAATGGAGTATTCAAAGAATTCCATTTATATTGTCGGTTGTGCCAAGGCTGCCGCAGAAAACCCAATTACTGTCGCCAGCCAATACCTCATTCTGCCGATCATCTTTGACCGGGATTCAGGCCAAATTTATGATGCAGATATCAATTCTGTCTGTGATATTACAGAGAGGTTTGTCAAAAGCCTTTTGGTCGGCAGAAGCATTTATACCGATTACAATGCAATTATCCAAGATATTGGTTCCCGGTATCTTGGGCACTCTCAAAAGGCCCTTATTTTCTGTATCCGAAATATCATTCATACTCTTCAGGAGCAGAGCATGCTTCCGCAGCACTCTGGCTGATTTTTTATTTTTCTCTTGACATATTATTGTCAATATTTTATACTGATGCTAAACTGAGTTATCTATATATTGTTCAGAACTATTTATTGGCCCGGTGACCCCGGATGCCGTTGTAAGTAGGACGCACTGACATTTTTCAATGTCAGTGCGTCTTTTTTGTTTCCATAACCATATCAGGAGCTGTTTGATATGTCCGTTCCTCAAACGCTGTACATTACCGGAATCTCCAGGCCTGCCACAGAAAATCCCATTTCCCAGCGCCACAGGGTTCTGTTTCTTGCCTTCCTGGTGGATGCGAAAACCGGCACCATTCTGGAAGTGGAGGTCAATGCGCTCTGCCAGATAACCAGCTCCTTCCTGTCTCAGCTTCTGGTGGGCTACAGCTTTTCCACACAGGTCGAAGAGATGCTCCATCAGGTCGAGGCCCGCTATTGGGGCCACTCCCGCAAATCGATCTTAGTCGCCATCAAGCAGGCTCACACCAAATGGATAAACTGGAGTTCCGGGCATCGTTCTCCCCTTTCATAACACTCGTCCTGTCCCTGCGAAGCCGGCCGCAGAGGGCATGAGAGATACAAGCACAGAAAACTGGCGCCAACTCTCACAAAAATACAAGGAGGATGTTTATGGTAGATACTGTCTTATCCGGGGGCTGGATCATAGACGGCACACGCACGCCCCCCTATCAGGCTGATTTGTGTATTCAGGACGGAAAAATTGTCGCGATCAGCCCTCAGTGGGAGGGTAATTGCCGCACGAGGGTGGATGTCACCGGAAAAATCGTCTCTCCCGGTTTTATTGACATTCACACCCATTCTGATACCTGTCCATTTTCTGCTGTCTTTCCGGAAAGTAAAGTAGCGCAGGGAATCACTTTGGAAATCGTGGGGAACTGCGGCGTTTCTGCCGTTCCCATTCTCCCATCCTGTCAGGCGGAACAGACGGCTTATCTTCGAAAGATCAGCGAGATCCCGGTGCCGGAGGAGGCTGTCCGTGATGCCTCTGTCCAGAAATATGCCGCTCATGTGGCCCAGACAGGCTATCCTTCCCACCTCGGGACGCTGATCGGGCAGGGAACTCTGCGGGCTGGTATCGTGGGCTTTCAAGATCGCCCCTTAACGCCCTCTGAAATGGAGCAAATGAAGTTCCTCCTCGATGATCAGCTGAACCAAGGTGCCCTGGGACTATCCCTCGGTCTGATCTATCCCCCCGGCAGTTTCTCCCCCACGTCAGAGCTGAGGGAGCTGGCGCGTGTGGTCCAAAAGCATAAGAAGATCCTCGCCGTCCATATGCGAAATGAGGGGCCGAATATCTTCCAGGCAGTGGAAGAGATGCTCTCTATTGCGGAGGAAACCGGTGTTCATCTGCATATCTCCCATTTGAAGCTAATGGGGAAAGCCCAGTGGGGGCAGGCCCCCCGCTTACTTGAGCGCATCGAAGCGTCCAGGCAACGTGGAGCCGTTGTCACCTGTGACCAGTACCCTTATACCGCAACCTCCACTATTCTGGCCGCACTGCTCCCCAGGCGGGCCTATGACGGAGGTTCTGCCGCCATGCTGCGCAGGGTGTCGGACCCAGACACATCCCTTCTTCGGGACATCGCAGAAGAGATGGAGCGGCGCGGCGGCGCGGACGCTGTTTTAGTCGCCTCCACCCACGGAAGCGCGCCGGAATATCACGGAAAAACCGTCTCCCAGCTCTCTGTTTGCCTGGGACTTACCCCAGCCGAAACTGTTGCCCATATTTTGGCGCGTTGTTCCGGAACTGTGTCTGCCATCTATTTTTCCATGTCCCAAGAGGACGTCCATACCATCATGTGCGACATGCATGTCGCCATTGGCAGTGATGGCTCCGCCTTCTCTCTTCAGGATACACAGGGCCTGCCCAGCCCTCACCCTCGCAACATTGCAACCTTTCCCCGTTTTCTGCAGACAGTGCGGGAGCACAGACTGATTTCTCTTCAGGATGCTGTCTACAAGATGACCGCCCTTCCTGCAGCCATTTTGGGGCTTCGTGACAGGGGAACCCTGGAGCCAGGCAAGGCTGCTGACATCACTGTGTTCGATTATGAGTCCGTCTGTGACCAATGTACTTTCACCGATTCCCTGGTCGCCCCGTCCGGCATTGAGCATGTCCTGGTAAGCGGCGTGTTTTCCCTGAAGTCTGGTTCCATAACCGGAGCCCGCCCCGGTCAAGTGTTGCTGCGGTAAATTGTGATCACCTGCACATAAGCAAACGAGAACAGAAAGGAGAATTTCTTGTGGAACTTGGTAATTGGGCTTTGATCTCTTCCCCTTCTCTCCTGGCGCTGCTCCCGCTGATCATCTTCATTGTGTTTGCTCTTCTTGGAAAGGGCAATTATCTGGGCATGTTCCTGGGCATCATCGTCGGCTTCTTCCTGACTGGTCAGGACCTGGTTTCCCTGACCAATGCCTATACCGCCGCGATCTCCTCCTCCACCACAGTGATCGGTCTGCTCATCATGTTCGGAACAGGGCTCGGCGTTCTCATGACGGAGGCACGTATCACCCACACTCTTGTCTATTGGATCGTCAAACGGATCGGCATCAACACTCGTGCCAAAGGAAAAATCGTTCTGATCCTCTCCTCCATCTTGGTCTGCGGGCTGCTGGGGACTTTGGCCGGCGGAAACGCCATCATCTCTCCCATCCTGATCCCGATTTTGGCTGCTCTGGGCATCACCCCCACCGTGGTGGCTGTCCTATTCAAGGTATCTGGCGAAATCGGCCTGATTGTTGGCCCGCTGACTGGTGTCACCCTGATCACCATGCAGGTAACCGGCCTCTCCTATGGGCAGCTGATGCTGTATGCCGTGATCCCCTTTTCTCTCTTCTGGCTGACCGGGGCCTGGATCGGATGCAACCGCGCCCAGCGGCTTACCGAAGGCACTGAGCATTATGAGCTTTCTTCCGATATCTCCAGCATTGACTCTATCACTCCAACCCCAAAGGAAAAAAGAAATACAATTATTTTCTTGATCTCCTTTGTCGTCCTGATCACCTACGGCATACTGATGAAGCAGAGTACTTCCTATGCGCTGACTGTCATGCTACTTTTGGCTGGAATTATTATTCTGATTGCCGGTTTTCCGGTAGATGAAGGTGTCAAAATGCTGAGCAAAGGCATCGGTAGTCAGGCCTCCACGTTGGTCCTGCTTTTGAATTTCACCGTTATGATGGACTTGGTCAACGCCGGCGAGGGCTTTACCGCTTTGGGCAATCTTCTCAGCGGGCTGGCGCAGAGTGGTGGAGCCACCGCTCTCGCTTTGGTTTCCGCCGTGGTGGGCGGATTTGGAATTGAGACCGCCGCTGTACTGGAAATTCAGATCGTGGCTGAGATGTTCGGTGAGATGGCAATTAAGGCAGGACTTCCTATGGGTGTTTTTGCTGTCTCTATCCTCGCGGCAACCCGCCTGACCAGTTCTGTCTATCCCACCAGCAATTTTATCGGTCAGATGATCACCGCCCGTTGCGACAACACGAAGGAAGCTCTTCGTGCAAACTGGATTGGTGCCGCTTTTGCATGGGCTTTCGTTTTACTTTATGCTTTCATCGGTCCAATGATCTTTTAAAACAGTTTGCCTCTCATATCCCCAGCTGCGGAGCTATGCTCCGCAGCATTTTTAATGCCAACATCTCCTCTTCTTTTTGAAAGGGTCATTTTTTCAGGTCCTCTTTTCCTGCGCAGTGTAACATCCCCGCAGTCGATCAAAAGCTGCCCCCGCCAGGAGCCAAGAAAGTCACTCCCCCGAAATACGATTCTCCTGTGCTGTGGGCATCACAGTTCCTCCCTCATATCTCTCTTCCCATGTCTGCCCTCTCCACCGCGTTTCCAAACAAACTGTGCCGCAAACAGTTGTGTCTTCATCTGAGTGTGATGCAGCTGCGCCCTGTATTGTGCATAATCCTTTTGATAGGTGGAAGGGAATATTTATAGAGGTCAGCCGGATCTATGAGATCCTGTTCCGGACGCGCCTACATATTTAAGCCCCACTGCCGACGGCATATACCTTTCCCGTTCATAGTAAAACATGGTACAGGCTTCCATCACGCATGGATCTCCCCCGGAGCTCTCCCCCTCGGAAAAAGGCAAGCTGTCCACAGTGGGAAAGACAAGACAGGAGCGCCCCGCCGGGGCGCTCCTGTCTTGTCTCTATTGGGGGCGGTCAGGACTGGGCGTTTCCGGCCTCCACAGGTTCGGGCTGCCGCTTTTTGCGGCGGCCCTTTTTGGTGCCGTCCAGGTTCTCCCGCCGGATCAGCAGATAGAAGGCGGGCATCAGGAACATGGCCAGGAGGGTGGAGGCGATAAGGCCGCCCACCATGACGTAGGCCATGTCCTTCATCATGCTCATGCCGCTGTCATTGGAAAAAATCATAGGCACCATGGAGATGATGGTGGTCAGGGTGGTCATCAGGATCGGGCGCAGGCGGGTGGTGCCCGCCTCCACCAGTGCATCCCCTAGAGGCATGGTCTGCCGCAGCTGGTTGGTGCCGTCCACCAGATAGATGCCGTTGTTCACCGCGATGCCCACCAGCATCAGGAAGCCCATCAGGCCCACGATGCTCATGGGCCGCCCGTTGAGGAACACCAGGCCGATGGAGCCAATAAGGCTCAGCGGAATACACATCATCACCATGATGGACAGCCGGGGGGAGTCGAACTGGATGGCCATGACCAGGAACACCAGGAAGATGCCCGCGGCGATGGCGGTCGCCATGCTCTCCAGGCCCTCTGCGGTGCTCTCATCCATCATGCCCACGCCGAAGGACACCCCCTGGGGCAGGTCGAGCTGGGCCGTCCGGGCGTCGATCTCTTTTGGGGCGCTGTACTTGGCGGAATCGGTGGTGGTGGCCGTAAGGGTGACGCTGTACTGCCCCTCCTGCCGGGTGATGGTGGGCAGAGTAGTGATGTACTCTACGGTGGAGATGTCCCGCAGGGCCACCTGCTGGCCAGTCTGGGTGGTGATGGGGTAGTCCAGCAGGGCGGAAATATCGTCGTACTTGCCCTCGGGGTACTCCAGGACCACATCATACTCCGTGTCGCCGTAGTCCACCGATGTGGCATTCATGCCCTCCAGCAAATAATAGATCTGCATGGCCACCGCTGACTCAGAGGTGCCCAGGGCCATGGCCTTCTGGGAATTGATGACGATGCGGCCCTTGGACTGGCTGGAGCGGAAGGGGTTCTCGATGCGGATAACGCCGGGGACCTGTGTCATGGCCTCCTCCACCTGCTCCGCTGCGGTCTGAAGGGTATCCAGGTCGCTGCCCAGCAGGACCACATCCTTGCTGTTGCTGCTCATCAGGGCGCTCATGTCCATGGCGCCGCTGGGGGAGACAGACACATCCATATCCGGCACGCTGCCGAAGCGGGCGGTGTACTCCTCCACCGCCGCCTCGCTGGAGCGGTCACAGTTATCTACGGAGTAGGCGGTGAAGGAGGCGGTATTCCCGGACAGGTCCAGGGTCACGCTCTCGAAGTTCTCGTCGGAGAGGAGGGCGTCCTCCAGGGTCTGAATGCGCTGGTTCATCACCTCCACCTTGGTGCCCGAGCGGAAAGCTACGTCCACAGTGATGCTGCCGTCATAGTTGCTGGCCATCATCACAAATTCCATCTGGGTCATCAGCAGGATGGCGGCCAGGAAGCAGGCGCCGCCCACCAGCACCACCCGCCCGGGGTGGCGCAGCAGCCGGGGCAGGGTCCGGCGGTAGAAGCCCTTGAACCGGCCCAGGATGCGGTTGGTAATAAGCTGATCCTTGGTCCGGGGCTTGAGCCAGAGGAAGGCCAGTGGGACCACCACCACAGCGCACAGGAAGGAGCACAGCAGGGTCAGCAGGATGGTCCAGCTCAGGGGGCCGGTCATCATGCCCACCAGGCCGTCGGCCATGGCCATGGGGATGTACACCACCACGGTGGTGAGGGTGCCCGCCAGGATGGACATGAGCATGGTGGCCGTGCCGGTGGCGGCAGCCTCCCGGAAATCCATTCCCTCTTCCTTGCAGCGCATGCAGCTCTCCAGCACCACAATGGAGTTATCCACGATCATGCCGATGGCGATGATGAGGGCCGAGCCGGTCATCAGGTCGATGTTGAAGCCGGCAAAGTTCAGCAGGATCACTGCCAGCAGGATGGACAGAGGCATGCTGATGCCCACGATCAGGCTGGCCCGCAGGTCGCCGAAGAAGACGAACAGCACGATCATGGTTAGGATGACGCCGGTGATGAGGGTATTGAGCACCTCGCCCAGGGTCTCCAGGATACTGTCGCCCTCGCTGTAAATGGTCTCAAAGCCCACACCGTCCACGCTGTACTGGTCCAGCACGTCCTGGACCGCATTGCACACCTCCATAGTGGCGGCGGAATCCTGCTTGGTGACAGTGAGCATGACGCTCTCCTGGCCGTTGTAGCGGCTGACGGTGTCCGCATCCTCCTCATACAGGTTGAAGAAGGTACAGATATCCTCCAGCATCACCGTGTGGCCGGAAGGGGTCTGGATGGGCAGATCCCGGAAGTTGGGGTTGACCTCCACGTTGCCGTACACGCCCAGGGCGATGTCCTGGGAGCCCAGGGACACGCTGCCCACCGGCATGTCGAAGTCGGCCGCCGCGATGGCAGAGCCCACGGTGGAAATGGACAGTCCATACTGCCGCATGGCCGCCTCGTCCAGCACGATGCGCAGGTACTCATCCCGGGCGCCGGACAGCTCTACCCGGGCCACGCCGCCGATATTCTCCAGGGCGGGGACCACCTCGTTGTCCAGATAGTCCGCCACGTCGATGCCCGCGGGGGCGGTGGCGGAGATCATCATGGTTCCCAGGGCGTCGGCGCTGATCTCCATGATGATGGGGTCGCCGCACTCGTCAGGGAGGGAGGGCATCAGGTTATCGATGGCGCTCTTCAGATCAGAGTAGGCGTCGTCCATGTCCGTGCCGTATTGATAGGTCAGCTGGAGCATGGTGTAGTTTTCCGAGGAGTAGGAGTTGATGGAATCCAGATCGGACAGGGACTCACACTCGTCCTCCATTGGCTGGGTCAGCAGCCGGTCTACGCTGTCCGCATCTGCCCCCGGCCAGGTGATCATCACCAGCTCCATGGGCATCTCCATGTCCGGCATATACTCCAGGGGCATCCCGGTGAGGGAAGCGGAGCCGAACACCACCACGCCCAGGATGAGGGTGATGATAGACATGGGGCGCCGCAGGACTAATTGAATGAACTTCATGCCGCGTTATCCCTCCGCCTCTGGGCCGGATGCCGCCGGATCGGCCTGGGCGCTCTCGCTGTCCTCCGTCTGGGCGGCGGTCTGCACGGAGACCCCGTCCCGCAGGCTGGAGGACCAAGTGGTGATGACCTCGTCCCCCAGGGTCAAGCCGCTGGTTACGGCGATGGTGTCAGCGGTGTACAGGCCGATGGTCACGTCGGAGCGCACCGCTTTGCCGTCCTGGACCACATACACATAGGAGACGCCGCTTTCAAAAAACATAGCGTCGCTGGGGATGAGCACTGCCCCGGTGACCTGGTGGGCGGTGGTAGTCAGCTCCACCGCCAGCCCGTCGGGCAGGTCCTGGGCTCCGTCGATAATAGCCTTTACCCTGAACTGGCCCACTTGGGCGTCCACCACGCCGCCGATCTCGGTGACCGCCCCCTCATAGGACTGGCCGTTATAGGTGACGGTGACCGCCTGGCCAGGGGTAAGGGTCTGGCGCACAGAGTCGGTGACATAGAAGGTGACCGTTTTGTTGTTCCCATTGGAGATGACGAAGGCCACCTGACCGGAAGCGGCGAAGTTGTTCTGGGTGACGTTCACCGCCTCCACCACGCCGTTGATGGGGGCGGTGAGGTTGTAGAGGGAGAGCTGGTACTGGGCGGAATCCACCCCCACCTGGGCGGACTGGATGCCCGCCCGGGCAGAGTTCAGGGATGCCTGGGCCGCCTCCAGGCCAGCCTGGGCAGACAGGAGGGTCTGGTGGGCCTGGTCCACTTCCACCTGGGAGGCAGCGCCGATCTCCAGCAGGGCCAGAGTGTCGTCATAGTTGTCCTGGGCCAGGCGCAGCTGCTCCTGCAGCAGGGGCAGGTCCGTGCCGCCGTAGTTGGACACCGCGCTGTTATAGCTCTCCTGGGCACTGTTGGCCGCGGCCTGGGCATTTTGCAGGCTCAGGCGGGCGCTCTCGTCATCAAAGCGGCACAGCAGGTCCCCGGCAGAGACGGTGTCCCCTACGGCAACGGCCACTTGCTCCACATTGCCGGAGATCATGGATACCACGCTGGCAGTACCCTCTGCGGAGATGGTGCCGATGTATGTGCTCTGGGTGCTCAGGTCCCCGGCCTGGACGGCGGTGGTCTCCACCGTTACGGTGGGGTCCAGCAGGGGCTCCTCCACCGGCGCCTGGCAGCCAGCCAAGGCGAGGGTCAGGGCGCCGCACAATAAAACGGAAAGTTTGCGATCCATGGAGTCGTGTTCCATCCTTTCTTCCCTTCAAACTGCGGGCAGCCGGCAGGGGCCGCCCTGAGTGTCTCTGTTTATACTCCCTGGGCCGGGAGCAGGCCGTACTCCACCGCCCAGCGATAGCTGTTGCAGGCGGAGAACAGGTCTCTCCAGGCACTGTCCAGGGCAGATTGGGCAGATGCCACTTCGTCCTGGGCATCCAGCACCGCGGAGCAGGTGGTCAGCCCCAGGTCATAGCGGGTCTGGACGGTGTCCAGCTGGGACTGCTGCCAAACCAGAGCGGACTGGGCACTGGCATACAGCTGCTCATAGTTGGCCAGGGAGTCATACAGGCTTTTGAAGCTGGTCTCGAAGTTCTGGACTGTGGACTGGTAGGTGAGCTGAGCGGCGTTCCAGGTATGCTCCGCCTGCTGGAGCAGGTACTGCTTGCGGGAGGAGCGGTAGTCGGAGCGGGCGTCCTTCCAATCCTCTTCCGCATCCTCCAGCGCCTTCTGGGCACTGCGCAGGGTCCAGCTGGCCGCCTTGGCGGCCTCCAGGCCGGCCTCATAGTCGGGGACCTCCCACACTGTCTCCGACCGGGTAGGCAGAGCGCCCAGTTCCAGCTCTCCGGTGGGGGCCTCACCGATGAGATTCTGGAGCTGGACCTTCAGCTCCCGGATGGTGGCGTCCAGGCTGTTCAGCTGGCTGACGGTCTCCACCCGGGTCTGCTCCAGCTGAGCCACTGTCTGCTGGGACACCTGGCCCAGCGTCTGCCGCAGGCGCAGCTCCTCCAAGCTCCGGTCCAGGGCGGCCAGGCCCCGCTGTCCGTCGGCGGCCTGCTGCTCCAGGCCCAGAAGGGTGATGTACAGCGTCTCGCCCCCGGAGACCACCTGGTTCACCGTGTCCTCCAGCTGCCACACCACATCGGCGTTGTCCGCCTGCAGCTCTCCGTCCTTGATCGCGTCAAAGGTCTCCCGCAGAGCGTCATAGGTCTGGTCCAGGGCGTCAGCACCCATGCTGTTGCCCATCAGGACCATCATCCACTGCAGATCGGCGATGTCGTTGATCTGTCGGCGCAAATCATCATACATCAGGTCATAGTCGATGCCCTCGATGCCGCCGATGTTCTCCGCCAGGATCAGGGCGCTCAGGCTCCCCTCCCGGATGCGGCTGTCCAGGTTGGCCCAGGTCACTGTCCCCTCCGGGTCGGGCCGGGGATCCTGGGTCTCCTCCGGGTCAGCAGGCACCTGCTGGACTCCCCCATTCTGGGCCCCGGTCTCCCGTGCGTTGTCCTCCCCCGGCTCTGCGGCCAGGGTGGGAAGGCTCAGCGTACCGGCTAGAATCAATACAGCCAGCAGCAGAGAAATTCTTTGTCTCATGGTTGTGCCTCCATCGTCGCTGCGCGTTCGTGCAGATTTTCTAACGGCGGTAGCATAGCACGCTCAGGTAAACTCATTGTAAACTGGGCCGCCCGGGCGGCAGGAAGAAAACGCCGGAAATCCCCCTCTCTGCCCCACATTTTTTAGAAAAACCCACAAAGAGCGACAGGAAGTTTACGTCTAGTTTACCCGAAGGGGCTATGCTGGTCTTCCAAAGGCGGGCTCTCCCTTTGACGGACAGCCCCTGGGACGATATAATGTCTGTGACACCCTATATCCCATGGATGAGATACTAGGCTGTTGTTCTTTCGTTGATTTTTGTTGTGGAACTATCAAAAATAACTCCGGCGCGGGAGAACTGCCCAGAGGGGTCTTCCCAAACCAAGGCCGGGGAAGGGAGACGGCAATGGCGACCATTCTGCTGGTGGAAGACGATACCTCTATGCGCCTGCTCACCACCGCCAAGCTGAAGCACCGGTATGCCATCATCAGCGTCCAGGATGGGGTGGAGGCCCTGGACGTGCTGGAACGGCAGCCAGTGGACTTAATCATTGCTGACGTGATGATGCCTCGAATGGACGGCTATACGCTGGTAAAGACCCTTCGGGAGCGGGGGGACCAGATCCCGGTCCTCCTGCTCACCGCCAAACAGTCTTTCGAGGACAAGCGTGAAGGATTTTCCTCCGGCGTGGACGATTATATGACCAAGCCGGTGAACTACGAGGAGCTGATCTGGCGGCTGGATGCGTTGCTGCGCCGGGCGCACATCGCCAGCGAGCATCGGATCGTGGTGGGGCGGACAGTGCTGGACTCAGGGACATACACCGTCACCCGGGAGGGGGCGGCTATGGAGCTGCCCAAAAAGGAGTTCGAGCTGCTCTATAAGCTTCTGTCTTATCCGGGACAGATCTTCACCCGAAACCAGCTGCTGGACGGGGTCTGGGGCTATGACTCGGAGAGTGGGGAGGACACCGTGAAGACCCACATCAGCCGCCTGCGCAACAAGCTGCGGGACATTCCCGAGTTTCGCATCGTCACTATCAAGGGCCTGGGATATAAGGCGGAGATCACAAAGGAGGAGCAGCCATGAAAAAGCGACGTCCGTGGCGGAACCGCACGCTGGCCTTCTGGCTGTCCATCGAGTCCGTTGTGGTCACACTGGTGACAGTGGCCCCCTTTGCGATGCTCCACATTCTGGACCGGTTCCACTGGCTCCGGGCATCCACGGTCTCGGTGCTCGGAATTCTCGCGGTGATGGGGCTGGTGGTGGGGATCACCGCCACGCTGTTCAGCCGCCAATTCAACCGAATGGTGTCCGGCCTGACCCGGGGCTTAAAGGCAGTGGCAGACGGGGATTTTTCCCAGTATCTGGAGCCGGAGGAGGGCGGCCCCCTCCAGCCTGCCTATGAGGATTTCAACAAGATGTCCAAAGAGCTGCAGAGCATCCAGACCCTGCGCTCCGACTTCATCAACCACTTCTCCCACGAATTCAAGACCCCTATCACCGCTATCAAAGGCTTTGCGGAGCTCCTGCGGGAGCCGGACACCACCCCGGAGGAGCGTGAACAGTATCTCCAGATCATTCTGGATGAGTCCTCCCACCTGGCCGACCTGGCCAACAGCACCCTGCTCCTCACCCGGCTGGAGTCCCAGCAGTTTATTGCTGAGAAGCGCCCCTACCCCCTGGACGAACAGATCAAGCGGTGCGCCATCCTCCTCTCCCCCTCCTGGGAGAAAAAGCAGATCTCCTTTACCGCCAGCCTGGAGCCGGCGGAGTTCGTAGGCAACGAGGAGCTGATGCGCCATGTGTGGATCAACCTGCTCGATAACGCCGTAAAATACACCCCGGAAGGGGGCGAGATCACTGTGACACTCCAGGTCCGCCCGGAGGAGCTGGAGATCTCGGTCGCTGATACGGGCATCGGCATGCCGGAGGAGGTCCGCTCCCATGTCTTTGATAAATACTACCAAGGCAGCCGCTCCAGCGGCAGCGGGAGAGGCCTGGGGCTGGGGCTGTCTATTGTTTACCGGATCTTGGAGCTGTGCGGCGGCCAGGTCCAGGTGGATAGCGTGGTGGATCAGGGCAGCACCTTCACCGTCCGCCTCCCCTGTCCCCCAGCACTATAAGATTCTAGATGCCGTCCTCTTTTTCTCAAAAAATAAAAGACCCACACAGTTAAACTGTGTGGGTCTTTCTCTTT
This sequence comes from Lawsonibacter asaccharolyticus, assembly GCA_003112755.1. Classification (NCBI taxonomy): domain Bacteria; kingdom Bacillati; phylum Bacillota; class Clostridia; order Eubacteriales; family Oscillospiraceae; genus Lawsonibacter; species Lawsonibacter asaccharolyticus. The sequence continues at coordinate 162,116 of BFBT01000003.1, forward strand.
GGCAGGGGGTAACAATTCCGAACCCTAGATCTATAAAAGCCTTGCGCCGCAACGGTTACAAAACTCGGTCCCATCTCTCGCATAGATTTTCAGGCCTTTTTCATTATAAAATTATGCCGGAACCGATATGGCAGAAGCAGATAGGTATAAAGACTTATGAGTCCGCATCTTCTCCAGATGGAGCGACGTTTCCCTCGATCATATCTACAACTATCTGACTGAGTTGGGCTGCATTCTTTGATGTAATAACTGGGACACCAGTCTGCGCTTCAATTGCTTTCCGCGCATCGCCAGCAACCTTTCCACCGGCACGTGCAGTCTCTATATTTTCGCTAAATGTTACCGGCTCTTTCTGCTTTGATATTTCTGTAGTCGTAGCCTCAGCCAACATATTCAAAACAAGTTCCAGTGTTGTCATATTATCGCGGAGATTTTCTTTTGTCAATCCCTTGAGCGTTTTGTACTGCCGGGTCGTCATCCCTGACCACGCACGGGATATCTCATCAGTCAGGATGGCGTATTCCACCCCCTTCTGAACACCGCGGGCATCCCATTCATCGGTGAGTTCCTTTCTCACCTGGATTGCCTGAAGGCGCTGGTTGATCCACTCGCGGGAATAGCCTTTCTTCAGATAGGTTTCCAGTGCGCGATCAATGGTCAGTTCCGGATCAATCGTTTCCTCAATGCGTTCCCGACCCACTTCTGCCAACCAACGCTTGAAGGGCTCTGCTTTGTGTGACGGGATGGATTGGATGATTCGAAGAAGCTGTTCCGTATCCGCTACGTCAGTTAACCGCTTTTTCCCGTCAGCGGCGGTCATTTTCAACTGGTTACAAGATGTAACCGGTTCAAAGCCCTCGTCCACAAGGCGTTTTTTTGTAACCTTCCAATAGTTTCTGGCCGCTTGATGGTTCGGAGCCTCCGTCAGAACCGCCACCACATCGACAACAGAAAAATACCACTCCTCTTTTTCTTCATCCCATGCAGTGCGGATGCGCTTATCTTCAAAAAGCTGAATCTTATCATCCAGGCCCATACTCATTTCTCTCTTTCTCTATGTTATCATCAGGTGATCAAGCAGCCCCTGGCACCCATCAGACACATCCCGCCATGTAGCTTCGAAGTTGTCGGTGTACCACGGGTCGGCCACTTCCTGACCGGGGCGGTCTGTGTAGTCCAGCAGGAGGTGCATCCTGTCCGCAAAGTCTCCGCCGCAGATACGGTACATATCCCGGAGGTTTGCCTGGTCCATCCCGATCAACAGGTCGTACTTCTCGTAGTCGCTGTTCACGAGCTGCCGTGCGGCGTGGCAGGAACAGCCGATCCCATGTTCTGCCAGCTTGCGCTGGGCAGGAGGATAGACTGGATTTCCAAGCTCCTCCCGGCTGGTCGCCGCGGAGGCGATCTGGAATTGGCTCTCCAGACCGGCTTTCCTCACAAGGTCTTTCATGATATACTCGGCCATTGGGCTCCGACAGATATTGCCGTGGCAAATAAAAAGTATCTTTTTCACGTTCTCCGCACTCCGTTACAGTTTCTTTTTCTTCAGTATAGCAGATATCCTCCGGTTCGTCGAGCTTATGAAGCCCCCACGCGCCATGCTGGATCTGTCTGAGCAATTCTGTCTTATTCCAGCCATGCTCCAGCGCGGCATTGAGATACCACGCCCGTTCCTCCGGTGTTTCACAGGCTTCCAAAATCGTCACATTCTGCGTCCACGCCAGCCTCAGCGCCTTTTCCAGCCGAACCGGTGTGTTTCCATAGGTCAGATAAAAGGACCGCATACGGCGCAGATTACGGGGTGAGAAGCCCTTTCGGTCCGGGTACTCCGCCTGGAGATACTCCGCGGCCATGACAGCCGCGCCCTTCTCTGTTCTGGCGCATACGGCCCTGCCGATCTCACAGTACAGCTCCATCTCTGCCAGATCGGAGCCCATCAGGGCATCCAGGACCGAATACAGAGAAGAATAGTCGCTTGGTTTTCGGATGTTCATGTCCGCTCCTTTCCGGCGTGTCCGCCTTGGTAAAGAAAGCCGTAAAGGAAAATGCGGAAGAACATTCCGTGCTTTCCTTTACGGCTTCCACCGATCATATAGCTTGTACGATTTAATTTTAGAGAAGGATATGCCGCGCCTCTTGACAGCCGCGGCCTCCTCTTGGATATACTCTTTTTTATTGATACGATGTTGAAGCAACTCAAAGGTATGTAAAAAAGTCAGCCACCAAGCAACAGATCTCGCCTTTCTGGTCCTTTCCCCAGTACCAGTAGTAGACGCCGCTTGGAACGGTAAAAAGGGCCGCTGAGTAACTGCCGTCCGGAGAGATCCCGGCTGCGCAGCGTATTCCCCAGCGCTCCTGATTCTCCTTCAGAATCTCATCCAGAACCATTTCATGCTCCACATCTGAAAACTCAGATTTCATACAGGCATCTTTGAAATACTGGCCATCTATAAATCCCGTTGTCGACTCGCTTACAACATAGCCGCAGTTCCTGCGGCGGGACCGCTCAGCATCCCATAGCGTTTTTGCCGCTGTGAAAGTCACTGGAGGCCGATCTGTAAAACAAATCTCCGCAAATGCAAGTACACAGTCCCTGTCAGAATGGGCGGTATATGCGAACACCGGATACATACCGGGACGGACCTTTTGCTGAAACGCCTTCCGCTTGAAGTCAGCGATTTCGAACCGCAATGTTGGGTCTGCCATCACGATCTCGCCTGTCGGCAGACTGATGAGGCCGATGTCGTGGCTCTGGATAACAGACTTGCCGTATCGGTTCTGCAAGCTGGCACCATCTACCGTGTGTATGATCTTTAGATTGTCCTGTGCATCCATATTATCATCCTCTGGAATTCAATGATTTTTTCAGTGGTATTATAAATCCCTATACCATGACTGCTCCCTCACCATTGTACCCACTATATTCCAGAACTTCAATCCACATTTATTAGTCTGCTGATTTCCAATGTCAGGTCACATTTTAAGAGCTATTTTCCCGCTTTCATTTTATCATCTAACTGTTTTCTCGAAAAGAAAGCTGTAAAGGAAAACGCGGAGACGGCTCCGCGCTTTCCTTTACGGCTTCCGCTTATTATATCACTTGCACGACCTGCTCCCAAAGGAGAATGTGCTTTTTGTCCACCGCCTGATTGTCATGAAGATGGCCGAACAGCCAGTAGTGGTATCTGGCCCGGTTTTTGACTTCCTCCAGAAAGTCTGTCAGCCGGTCCGCCCGAGCGTGGGGGATGATCTTTTGCGTTATGCTGGTGGGGGCGCAGTGGGTCAGAATGTAGTCCACCGCCCAGTCATGGGCGTCCAGGTTCATCCGAGCCTCCTCATACTCCTCATCGGAGGGAAGTTCCTCTGGCCACCAGGACACGCCCTTGACCCGGAACATGGCCCTGGCCCGCCGCATCCGCCAGTACCGCTCCTCGAAGCCCGGTTCCTCCGGGTCCAGGATGCCATCCTGAATATCGTGCGAGGACGCTCCACCCATGGTGAAGAATGTGTATCCTTCGATGTCAAAGACCTGCCCACGCATGAGGTGCAGCACATGGGGCCGTACTTCATGGATCCTGCCTCCGTGCCACAACCTTTCCGGCAGCGCGTTCAGCATGGCAAAGTTCTCGTGGTTCCCATCCAAGAAGGCAGTCGTAAAAGGCTTGTCCTCCAGCCAGTCCAGCCAATACTTCTCCGCGGGTGTTCCACCCCAGAGTCCTCCAAAGTCGCCTGCGATGATCACCATGTCCTCGCGGCTCATCTTTTTCTGCTCCGGGAAGTATTTCATCCCAAGCCGCTGAAATCCGCCGTGTGTATCGCCTGTGACATAGACGCTCATGATGCGTTCCTCCAATCCAGTTGTTCGATCTCCTGCTCCACCTCGGTACCGTTCCGGAAGGTGACCCGGATCTTGTCTTTTGCGAGGACGGTTACTTTCTCCACCAGCTGGTAGACCACGCTCTGATCCCACTCCGTCAGTTCTGCCGCATAGGCGCTCATGGCCATTGAGGCTGCTTTCAGTCTCTGGTTCAACAGTTCATTTTCCTGATGGACCTGCTTGATCCGCGACTTATGTTCCTTGAGATCCGCCATTGCGTTGGATATCATGCGGAACCGCTCCGCATAGTCTTCCGTGCCACCCGCGGCGGACGCCTCCGCCAGCAGGCTGTTGAACTGCTTCTCCAGTTCCTCCAGCATCCGGTCGATGTCCGCGAGGCTCATGGTCTCGCCGGGGATGGGCGCCAGTTCCTGCTCCATGGCCCCCATCAGCTGGACTTCCAGGGCGTCCCTGCTGTCCATCACGCTGTTGATGGCGTTCAGGATCGCCTGCTGGAGCGGCTTTTCCTCCAGCGTTTCAGAGTGCTTACAGTATTTTGCCCCATAATCCAGGCGGCTCCCGCACCGCCACACAGCCCGCTTGATTCCGCCCTTGTTCCACACGCACCGGCGATAGCCTGTCCCGCAGTGGCCGCAGAACATGAGATTTGTCAGGATGTACTTCCCGCTGTACTTGCTCCGCCCGGTGGGCGCGCTCTTGCTGGTACCGCCTGTCTGTGCCCTGCGCCGGGCTATCTCCAGCTGCGCCGCGTAGAAGACGTCCCGGCTCACGATCCCCTCATGGTGGTCCTGGACCAGATACTTGGGGAGCTGGCCGTTGTTCTGGATCACCTTTTTGCTGATGCAGTCCTGGATAAAGGTCTTCTGGAGCAGCGCATCACCGCAGTATTTCTCGTTGCTCAGAATACTCAGCAGGTTCTTGATGGTCCACTCCTGTTTTCCTATCGCGTTCAAGGCCCCCTGTGCCTCCAGCTTGCTCTTGATGGCCCGCAGGGTGTCTCCGGCCAGATACCGCTGATAGATAAAGCGGACGGTCTCCGCCTGCTCCTCGTTGATCACCGGCCTTCCGTCCGGGCCCTTCTCATACCCAAGCATCCACTTGTACTGCATCGTGACATGGCCGGCTTTCATGGACCTTCGCTTTCCCCAGCGGACATTGGCGCTGGTGTTCTCACTTTCAGACTGGGCGAAGGCGCCGTGTATGGCGATGAGGAACTCGCTCTCCGGATAGATGGAGTTGATATTCTGTTCCTCAAAGATGACCGGGATACCCAGTTCCCGCAGTTCTCGGGTATAATTGAGGGTGTCCACCGTATTCCTTGCGAACCGGGAAACGGCTTTGGCCAGGATCATGTCGATCTTTCCCTGGCGGCACATCCGGATCATCTGGAGGAATTCCTTCCGCTTACAGGTGGAGGTGCCGGTCTTGCCCTCATCCGCGAACACCTTTACCATGGTCCAGCTGGGGTTCTTCATGATCTTCTCGGTGTAGTAGGCAAGTTGGTTTTCATAGCTGGTGAGCTGCTCCTTGCTGTTGGTGGATACACGGCAGTAGGCCGCTACCCGCAGGTGCCTCTTTTGGGCCTGCTCCTGGGGCGTTTCCTTCTTGGCTGGGATCACAATGACTTTCGGAGCGGTTTCTGTCATGGCTGTTGTCCTCCCTTCATGATCTGGCCGTTTTTCAGCTGGACCTGAGTGCCTTTTCCTCTGTATGTGATCTGTCGGACGCTCTCACGCAGGAGCTCCCGCTCCAGCTCCTCCATGAGCGGATGGTTCCGGAAGAGCTTTTGGAGCCGCGTCGTCTCATATTCCTCCGCCCCAATGGCGTTGAGCCTGTGTTCTGCCAGCCGAAGCGCCATATCCCTGGTCCGTTCGCCATCTACAGGCGGGGATTGGAGAGCCTCCTCCAGCTCCCGGCGCATTTTCCCGCTCTCTGCCTGGTCCTCCATTTCTGCCTGGCCGGAGGCAATACGCTCCGGGTGCTGGACAAGACGGTTCAGAAGCGTCAGGGTCTGCTGTTCCACCCAGGCAGGCGGGGGACCGCCGCACAGCCGCCGCAGCTCCATCTGGGCCGGCGTTTTCCTGACCGGGACCGCCCGGTCCCTGCGGCGCTCCTGCGCGCTGCGGAACTGCTCCTCCGGGAGTATGGCCGGGTACCGGTCTGTCCCGATGTATCTCTTATCCTCCAGAATACGGGCCACCATATTTTTGTTCCACAGCTTGCCCTCGTCATAGGCAACTCCCCGCTCTTGGAGTGCCTCCACCAGTTCCTGATAGGACGCCCCGGCCAGATAGGTCTGGTAGATCCAGCGGACTGTTTCCGCCTCTGCCGGATGGGGAGTGTACTCTCCGAACTCCATCCGGTATCCGAAGGGCTGCTTTCGGTTGTTCGCCATCAGCGCACCGTCCTCTCGATGGCCTCTGTCAGCTCCAGCCCATTGATCAGCCGGAACCGCAGGCATTCGTTGTTCTCCACGATGATCTTTGCAACCAGCTCGCTGAACAACTCCTCATCAAACGCCTCCAGAAATTCCGGCCCGGTCTCCAATATCTCCAACAGGACTTGAGTCTGCCGGATGGTCTGGTCCTCCTCGGACTCCAGAAACCGTTCCTTTTCCAGCTTGGCGGTGCGGAGCTGTTCAGCCAGCGTGTTGCTCCGGGTAATATAAATGTCAGGATCGACAAGGCCCTGTTGCTTCAGCTCGGCCAATAGTCGCTCCTGACGGACGATATCCGCTATTTGTTTGTTCGCTTCCACGATGTCCAGGCTCCAGAGCAGCTTCCCGTTTTGGACTGTCTGGAGGTCCGTAAGCAGTTGGGAGAGAATCGGCATTCCACGGTGCCGCAGTTTGTAATACAGGCGGAGGAAAGCATGTTCAAATTCAGCTTCCGGGATCTGCGTGATCTGACATTTGTCAGGCGACTTATCGTGGAGCCTGCAAGTCCAATAGGCGGTTTCCCTGCACTTTTTTCGTTTGAATATGGAACCGCAGTTCCCGCAGATGACGGTACCGGTCCATGGGTATGTGACTCCGGACTTTGGGCGGATCACCATGCCTTTCTGCTTCAGCAGTGCCTGTGCCTGGTCAAACACTTCCCGGTCAATAATGGCCGGATGGCTGCCCGGTACGAAATACTGGTCATACTCACCTTGATTTCGCTTCTTCCTGTGGGGCAGTGTTCGGGTGGTATAGGTCTTTTGCGCCAGCGAGTCACCCGCGTATTTTTCATTGTGGAGGACATATTGGATCGACGTTGTCTGCCAATATGGGGTCTTATCTCTTGTGGGGATCCCATATCGTGTGATCTCTTTGGCGATGTCCTCCATGCTGCGTCCATTGAGGTATCTCTGGAAGATCAGGCGGATGATCTCGGCCTCCGCCTCGATGATCTCCAGCCCTCCGCCGACCAGGCGGTATCCAAACGGGGCCTTGCAGGTGATGAAGCGGCCCTTTTTCATTTTCTTCTGGTAGGTCCAGCGGATATTTTCAGAAATAGTCTCGCTCTCTTTCTGAGCCATCATGGAGAAGATGGCTGTCAGCAGCTCGCCGGACATCTGGGCGGTATCGATGCCCTGCTCCTCGAAGCAGACCCCGACCCCCAGGTCCCTCAGCTCCCGGACCGCCATCAGGCTCTCGCTGGTGTTTCGCGCGAACCGAGCGGTGGATTTTGTCAGGACCTTGTCGATGCGGCCTCTGCGGCAGTCTTTCAGGAGCCGCTGGAAGTCATCCCGCTTCTCCGCGGAGGTCCCGGTGATCCCCTCATCCGCATATACGTCCACGAACTCCCATTCCGGGTTGCCGGTGATGAGTTCTGTGTAGTAGGCATTCTGTGTGGCAAAGGAGTGGAGCTGGTCCTCAGAGTTGGAGCTGACACGAGCGTAAGCTGCCACACGCAGTTTCCGGGTCCGGACCGGCCCAGAGGCCGGGATCATGATAACATGGGGGGTGCTGTTCAGTGCGAGGGATCCACTGATCGCTGTCTGTCCGTTCATCTAAATCACCTCTGTTCAGCCACACACAATACCCTAACTTTCTCTGAAAAGCTATACTCAAATGCAACAACTATTGAGGCGAATATATGACGTCCGCTCCTGTTTCTACCCGGAGCCGCGCGGCGATCTTCCGCGCCTCCGCTTCGCTGATAATACTGGCGTCCCGCAAGGCACACAGCAGGTTTACCATACCAATGTAGTTTACATTCGCGTTCATGCTTTTCCCTCCCAATCAGGCTTCTTCATCCAAAGAGAGACCAGGCAGTTTTATTTTCAGAAGGATTGCGTCATATCTAACCCTTCTGATTCTTCCTGGTCCTCGAAAGGAGTCTCATCCAGTTCTTCGGGCAGTGTTTCATCGGGGATCTGCATCGCGGCCGCGAAGCGTGCAAAGGAAAGCGCCCGGTTCAGAGATATGTTTTCCTCTTTGACACTTTGCACCGCTATGTTTTGATCCTTCAGGTCTGTCATCGTATCAAGTGCTTCTGAAAGGTCTCTCCCCAGCCGATTCCACGAAGAAATTAGCAGGACCTCAAAGTCATGCTTCGCCGCGCCAAGACGCACATACTTCAGGCTGCTCTGGCTCGGGGAATGGTCAGCGGCAACCTCCGTCACCTCATATCCTGCTTTATCTGCGTACTCCAGCAAAAGCGACTTCTGGGCCTTCAGGTCTTCATCGGTCCTGGCTTTCAGATACAGCCATGCTTTCTTCTTTTCCGCCATAAGCTTTATGCCTCCCATGATGGTGCGCCAGAGATAAGCTCCGGCGCACAGCGATCCTTCATTCGTTTTTCAGTCGTGTATGAAAACAAGCGGGGGCCGCTCCACGATGTGTGGCAGCATTGCGATACCTTTCAGGGCGGCCCCCGCCGCTTCTGACATTTGCGTTTCCAATGATGGCCCTATTCGACACTACTTCCCGAGCCGTGGGCGGCAGGCTTGGACCGCGCGGGCGCGCGTCACGGGAATCTCACCCCTCCGAGGATCTCTCCGAGCTGCCCCCACTGCTTGCGGCTGTGGCTGGACAGGAGTATCATTACTGGATTGCCGGCGAGGGTCGGGCAGGACTCCTGTGAGTCCCGCCGCAATGCGAAACAGCCCGCCACAGGCTGTTTTATGGACGGATGGGAACCGCTCTGCACCTTATTTGGCCGTCTTTGATGCGGGAGCTTCCCGCACAGATGGTCTTGGCGCATCCTCCAATGTCGCTTCAGCCTCCCTCTCGGGGGCCTCTCGCCAACGGACGTATCCAAGCTGCCGGATATTCTATTTTCAAAGATCAAGAGGAGGAAGATTTGACCCCCTCATTATGTACAGGCAATAAGTAAGGGAGTTCACAAACGATTTTTCTAAAATTTTTTCTTTTCTCCGTTTTGCACAAAATCTTTCAGCCGTTGTAAGGCATAACGCTCACGATAACTGACTGCTTGCTGCGTGAGAGAAAGCATTTTCGCTACATCCTCCTGACTCATGTCTTTCCAGTAGCGGAAATAAAGCAGCAGCTGGTATTCTCTTTCCAGACTGCATAAGGCTTGATGCAAGTGATATACTTCCTCCTGATGTTGCACCTGTTCGTCCAGCGTCGGGCCGTTAGAAAATTGCTGCCGTCCATCCTCCATGAGCTCCTCCAGGGAGATTTCCCGACTGGGTAAAGATGCAATGGTTTGTTTTTTTTGATCCCACACCGAACGCTCCGATTTGAGTCCCTTTTCCATATAGCGCATCTTGCGGTCACTTGCTCGCAGTACACGCAAAATATCCGGACGTTTTTCAATGCCTGGGTAGAGCTTCTCATAGTCTGGGTAGTACATGTTGTATCGCGGCATGTCCGTTCCTCCTTCGATTTTCGTTGGTTCGCGGGCAGTCAACGAAAATCGGGAGGACCCCGGCAGGAATTTCTTTTCCCGCCAAAATATAAAAATTTTTCTACATTTTCAATGTTTTTTCTGGTCTGGAATGGAAACGCGAAAAAATTACATCCATATTTCGACAATTCATCCCAGCATCTCCCAGAATTTTCTGGAGGATGCTCGGATAATTTGTCGAGGACAAAATGAGGCGCAGACAACCAGCTGGTTGCCTGCGCCTTTTTAGCAGGTGGCGATATTGGATTTGGCGGCGGCTTAGCCGCCGCTGGAGCAAAAGGGACGATAAAGCATTGTTATTCTCCCGTCTTTTGTGTAGTTACCAGCTCACATATTTCTTACAAAGCCGCATGAGGATCACGGCGGCTTGTGCCCTCGTGGCGGTGGCGCTTGGTCTGAGGGGCCCGCTGTCAGTGCCGTTGATAATCCCGGCGCTCACAGCCCAGTTCAGGGCCTCCAGCGCAAAATTGGAGATCTGGTCATAGTCCGCATATTCCCGAATGACCATGCCGCCCTGGATGGTGTCATAGTCCCTGTTCTTGGCGTAGCGGTACAGGACGGCTGGTCAAGAGGCCAGGACAGGCCCAGGCTGGGAATCTCCAAGGGCTGCTCTTTTTTTATGCAGTAGTTAATGACGAAATAGATGTAATCAAGAAAAAGAAAGGAAAAGCACAATCCAGACGGAACCGGCGGTTGTGTCAAGAAATATTTGTGAGTTCACAAGAATTTTGCTATAATGAGGACAGAAACCCCTATGCAGGGAGAAGGGCAGGAGCCTATGCACATCAGCTATCAGCCGCTATGGGACACCCTGAAAGAGCGCGGCATGAGGAAAGCGGACTTGCGGCTGGCCGCCGGTCTTACTACCAACATGATTGCCAACATGGGAAAGGGCGAGCATATCAGCATGAAAACGCTGCTGCGTATCTGCGGGGCGCTGCATTGTGATATTGCAGATGTAATTGCTTTGGAGCAGGACGACAATTCTGTTGCCCCATGAGGGGCCGCCCCCTGTCGGGACACTTTGTCAACAGCTCCACTTTGTCCCATAGTTGAATGTATGACAGAGGATTTGCAGAATAACTTACTACATATATCGGTTTGCACACATACCATCAAATTTGAATAACTGCTGGATTGGGGATGAAGAAATGTCGCTATCAAATGATAGTTTTATATCCTGGTTATTCGCATGGATTTGGATTTCAGCATTGGCAATTCCCATTGGACGTGCGTGTTCCCTGTACTTCCCATATTTGGTGACTGGAAAAATATTTTTCACCATAAAAAATGAAAAACTGCGGAGGTTTTTTATTTCAACATACTTAAACCGGGACAATTCAAATGCAACGAATCCCAAAGACCAAGATAAACTTCCGCTCTTAGGCTGTATTTACTATGCCGTTGCTATTCCTTTGGTCACTGTCGCTTATATTGCATTGATAGGGTTTCAAATCAGTGCCATTACACTTGCAGAACCGTTATGGTTGTTTGACCGTATATTCGGGATTGTTGCGCCAGCATACTGCCTCTTTGCTCCGGTTATGGCCTTGCTGTATCGACTTGATTACGCAATCGGGAGGCGCATTCACGATATTTGAAATAGCAACAAGATAAATCAAATATTCATTCCCCAAACCTCTGGACACATTGGTCCAGCCCGCTGGCGGCCCCAAGCAGGAGACTTTGGTTTCCTGCTTTTTATTTGCGCATTTTCCGCTTTGAGCCATGTGTTTTGAGCAGGGAGGATTTGTCCAGAATGTGGATAAGCTGCCGGAACTCTGTTTCCGTCAGCTTGCTGTAATTGATCCCCAGCCGCTTGCAGTACAACATCGCCTGCCGCTCCAAGTCGCTGCCCTTGAAGTTCATGGTTTCCTCAATGTCCCGCCGCAGTTCCTCGGCTACCGTGTTGACCGGCGCACTCTCGCTGTCCCCTTTATGGGCGGCACGGATGTCCTGAATGACCCGGCACAGATCCTCGCTGACAAGCTGGCTGAAATACTCGTCCTCGTCCAGATGGGCGGCGCGCAGGACGCGGAGGTGGGGATCGTCCTCTCCCGGCTGGTAGCGGTCTATGATTTCCTGCCGCACCACATCCACATAGGCGTTGAGGCTCTGCACCTGCATACTGGCTACCCTGTCCACATAAATCTCAATATCCGCCAGCAGTCGGACAAAATCTTTATGCGCCATCATCTCGCACAGCAGCCGGTTATTGACCCGCCCGCTTTTCAGGAGGGCCACCGCTTCATCGGTCAGGTGCAGCTCCGCCAGCGGCGTGTCCAGATAGTTTCGGTTGTCGGTCAGGCCCAGCAGGTAGTCCACGGACACCTGATAGAAGTCGGCCAGCTTCAACAGGCTGCCGTGGTTGATCTCCTTGTTCTCGTTCTTTTCATCGGTAATCTCATAGCTGCCGAGGGCAGATTTTGAAAGGCCTACCTGTTCCGCCAGTTCTTCCAGCTTCAAGCCTTTCTCCACCCTTAAATCCTTCAACCGTTCCTGTACGGAAATGCGGGTTTTCATATCAGCCACCCCTTCCTGCGCCTGTGCACCGCCGTTTTCTTCCATTATAGCATACCATTCCGCAATCGTGGAATTTTTCGTTTTTGGAGCCGATTTCCTACTTTATGGACATACGGGCGGGGAAACAAAAATGTTCTATGATATGGGTAGTTCATCGATGGATCAAATCCAATCGAATGACCGGCCTGTATGGGATATGCCCCCCGGCGATGTAGCGCGGCGACCTGCGGTGAGGAAATGGAGGAACCTTGACTGCAGCGAGCGTACCAATGGGGGCGAAACGCCGCTGAAAAAGCCAGGGCAGGAACGACATTAAGGAGAACCGGCGAATATGGACACCGAATTGATACCGAAACACAACAATCCGATAGGGCATAGTCTGCCCTATCCGTACTACTACGGGAGATTTCAGGGCGGCTCTACGGCTGTTTTCCCCTTGAAAATCGCCCCGAAACACAACACAAAAATCTGCTGTCCGTCCACTCCGGCTGTTACGGCTGACTGGGCGGATTTTTTGATGATAGGAGCCAATATGCCGAGAATGTCAAAAAAGAGGAAGCTGGAGCTGTCCTTCTTCCTCAACGAGCGCGGGCGGGTGGCGCACAACATCCTTTGCCGGAAATGCCGCCACGCCTGCAAACAGAGCTTCCGGCCATTGTGATCCTCTGCCCCCACTACCATTCCAAGCGGGCCAAGGGAAAGGAGGACACCTGAATGAATACGGAATTTATGACCGCCGACACCAACCTGCCGCCCTGTCTGCCCCTGCCGGGGGCCATGCTGGGGCTGCCGGTGAGCAGTACCGCCAAGGTCATGTATGCCAAGCTGCTGGGCGCTGTTCTCACAGCGGGCGTGGAGGACGCCAACGGGATGTTATTTGTCCGTTTCCCCCTTGCAGAGCTGGCCGTGGCGCTGGGGCGCAGTACGCAGACCTGCAAGCGGGCCTTGCGGGAGCTGGAGGCCGCTGGGCTGATCCTGTGGGTGCGTCAGGGAATTGGAGCACCGAACAGGATTTATGTGCTGGTGCCGAAGAAGCGGGATTGAAGAAAATCCTGTAGCACGGTATAATGAAAAGTAAGAAATCCTCGCCGCCATACAGTGAGGAACGCCGGGAGGCGGCGAGGAAGTTTGCGAGGGAACACAATATATGTGGGTATTAAAATGGAATTTAACAGGTAAGCTGGTAACATCTTCTTGTGATGAAGTGATTAAAAAAATCAACAGTTTAAATCAAGAATACCAAGACAAACAACCTGTTATTATTGAAATCGAAACATCTTCAAAAAATCTTTGACAATAGGCGTAGGTACTAAAGAAGGCTTAAGCTGCCTGGTATACTTTCCTTTCCCAGATGGTTTAGGATCTATGCACCCTGTTCCCCACAATAGTCAATATCGCGATTGCGATAAAAGTATTATTTTTGGCTAAATTCTTACGACTCAGAATTTGAAATGAAAGATTTGATTACTTATGAAGAAGCAGTAAATGAAGTGATATATTTTTTGCAAAATGATGATGTTAGTGCTAATTTAAGCTGGGAGCCAGATTGACTATTGAATAATCGTAAAATCCCTTTAGGAATTAGTCCAACTCATAAAAATCAAGAGAACAGCAGAAACAGACTGGGAGCCTACGCCCGCCGCTGGCCGGAGTGTTGCCGAAAGGTGGACGATGACGGCTGGGGTTACAAGACCTTTGAGATCGACAAGGGCCGCTTCTGTTTCCGGCTGACCGCGCCATACAGCGAGGAACGCCGGGAGGCGGCAAGGAAGTTTGCGAGGGAACACAATGCCATAGCGAACTTCAAGTGAAAGAGTTAGAGGCAAGGAGGGACTTTATGGACACCTTTATAGACAAATGCTTTAATTCTTTGAGCAGTAATTTCCCGGAGAAATTTTTGGATGGCTTGCAAAAATCAACAATTACAGATAAGGATATTCATGTGGCGGAAGAAAATTTAGGATATAGGTTTCCTACAATTTTTAAGGACTTTTTGAAAAGTTATGTTTGCCCATTCATGTGCTTATATGGGAAGTTTAGCGGCTATTCAGCAAGGAGAGGTTTAACTTACTCCGTTGAAGATGAAGAATATAAATATATTGAAGATAAACTTCCATTCTCCGTTATTAAATTGCAGTTAGAGGGCTTTCCAAAAGAGCCAGAAAAGATTGCAGAGTATATTGAATTAGTTACATGGAATGAAGCCGCTCAATTTGGATATTTGTATATCGGGGAATTTTACGGTGACTATCAACTTTTCTATAACTTAATTACGGATGAAATTATTCAAATAGACCATGAAGAAACACCCTTTCCCCCACAAGCTCAAGACGATATGGAGGAATATGCCACTGTACTTTTTAAGTCATTTTCTGATTTTTGCGTTGCTTCTTTTTAGGTGATATTTATAATGAAGACACATTAGAATTTGAAGGCGGACGAGAAGCCTAAACCCTTAGGAACTAAAGGGTTTAGGCTTCTATACATAGCCTAACGGCCATGTATTCGTGCGCTCTGCGAGGCGGACGGGACGGCGGATTGCCAGATGGAGCAACTCGCCGTTTTTGCGTCGCTGCGCTCCGTCCAAGGGGCTGGTCTCGCCTGCCAGCTCGGTCGGCGCTTCAAGGCGTTTCACGCCTTGAGGTCGCCACCGGCGACCCGCGCCCCCTTGCGCGGCTTATGCCGCTTACTGCGTCTGTCCCCCTTCCGAGGGCCTTATAACCGAACACCAACACCCTGACCGCTCACCGGGAACGCCCCAGAGGACGGTCTTTTTTCACCCATTTTCAGCAAGGGAAGGCAACACCTTTTACATTTCCCGCCGCAGACAGGAGCAGACCCACACCCAACGCTGGGACAGGGATATGGAGCGGTAAGGGACTTCCTATTTCCTGCCACCGGTGTTAAAATGAAATCAGTCTTACGGGCTGCGCCCCGCTGGGACAAAGTGTCCCAAAGCCGGGGGCATGATCTCCCCGCCCCAACCTCTGGCCTTTTGTCCAGCCAGCGGACGGCTTGCCAAAGAGAAAGAGGGAATTGTGATAAAAGATAAAAACCGCAACAAAAAAATCAATCCAGCCGCAGCTGTGATTGCCGTTTTTCTGTGGGTAATCGTCCTAACGATAGTTCTCCATGCTTATTGTCAACAGGGTGGGACGCTTGCAAAGGTTGTGGAAGTGGCGTTGATTGTACTTACCCTGGTGGGATTTATCGCCTGTATCGTCATTTATGTTATCCCGATCCGGCGTTTGGCAGCGCGAATTGACAAGGCAGCTTTTCAGTATCAGTTGACCCATGACGGGGAGGCATATCTGGCTGAATTGGAAGAATGCAAGGAAATGCCCGGCGTGAAACGAGCTGTCTTTTATGATGTGCCAGCAAAAGACTACTTGGAGGTTTTGAGAATCAGGGCTCTTCGGGAGATGGGCCGGACAGCCGAGAGCCGCGCTCTGCTGGAAACAGTAAAACAGGAAACTACCAACGATTTGACGCGGCAGGCATTAAAAACAGAGGAAGAACAACTACCATAAGCCAAGCACAGGCTTTCAGGAGGAGCAACCATGGAAAAACGAATGAAGCGGCGATTATGCCTGACTGTCATGGCGCCCTGATGCTGCTGTTCTGACGGGCTGCTATCACCCCGCCAGCCGCGGGGAGCTGATCGAATGGTTCCAAGAAACCTATACTGATGCGCCGTTGGTGGTTTCCCGGGAATGGGTGGAGGCCGTGGCGGGGCGGTAGCTATGAGGCATATCTCAAGGACAAGCCGGATCTGGTGTTTCACTTGGAAAGCAAATGGGTCTATGTGGAGAACACGCCGAGTACCACAATGCCACCGATTTTAGCCGGGTCTACGGCGAATACTATCTGGCCGAGTACCAGATAGAGCGGCCTCTCCAATACTGGCAAGTTGTTAAAGACCATTGGGATCAGGAGAGTTTCACTCTGGAGACCGTCTATGACAACCCGGAGGTTTGGAGGCAGCGGCAGCGGAGCTTTTGGATTTCCACGCTTTTCTGGCGGAGCAGTGCCCGGAGGCGGATGTGCGGTACCTGTTCACCTTCCGCTCCCCGGTCGCCCAGATCGGCCCAGTGTGTCGCTTGGCTCTGGTGTGTGTACCTGTCAGCAGGAGCGGGGATGGGGCCATCCGGCAGGAGATCGGGGACTTGACAGCGGAACTGGCGGTGTGGTCTGTGTCCTACGCCTCCATCCGGAGTGGTTCTCCGGAGGAGATGGAGGCAGCCCTGGACTACACCCAGACGCCGGAATACGACGGCCAAGAACATCTACATCGGGGCATGGCTTGTCTCCGATCCGGAGCGGGGTGATCTGCGAGTCCCGCTCACCCGCCCGGAAAGCGAGCGGTACACCTTTGCTGAAATTTACCGGCTGCTGGAGGCCCTGGAGTGGGAAACTTTGGAAGGCACCGAGACAGACTTTTCTTTCACCGGAGCGGACGGAAGCCTCTATGCCCTTTCCTATGACTTGTGGGAGGACGAGTATGGACATATGCTCAGCCGCTGTACGAAGGACGGTGAGCCGCCGCAAAACTGCCCGGACGATGGTACGTTCCCCATCTGGTGGAGCCTGGAGGAGATGACCGGCCTGGAGTTCCAAACGGGGAACGAACCCACAATAACCTACCGCGGCCCCGGCCCTGACGGAATTGTGGCTGCCTTCTGGCCCAGGAAAGAGCTTCCGTAGGCTGATACTTCGCCGATACGCAACAGAACCGCCGGAGCTTTGGGTCGCTGAACAGGTTTTATAGAGGAAATGTCCTAAATATTTATTACATATATCGTTGAACTCAAAGGAGGGACAGGTGGTGAGAAAAAGAGGAAAAGTATGTTTGGGCGCGACGGCGGTGCTGTGTACTCTGTCCGGTTGCGGACGTCCGTCATGCCACCCGCGGGAACTGATCGACTGGTTCCGGGGGAACTACGATGGGAAATGTGATTTATCTGGAAGGACAGCCGGAGCACACGGCACTATCTATGGGCAATGGGCTGACAGACACTTTGATCAGCGCCCTCCTTTTGAGCGGTTCTCAGCTTGCGAAAACTGATCAGGAAAAGAGGCTTATTGTATGGCTGGCGGAAAAGGATCAAAGTGCAGTTGGTATGGGAACCGTGGGCTTTTCCGTCCTGGATATGCCATGGGACAGGAACACCCTTGAGCAGAATCGGTCATTTCTGCGCAGGACAGTTGAGCAGGCGAAACTGAGGAGAGGATGGGAGCTGCTTGACTACCAGCCTTCGGAGGAATTGCTTCTTCCCAGTCTGGAGAAGTTCTTATTCCTGATCGCGCAATTAAAACAGGCAGGTATACAGCCGGATTGTTTAGAAGCATGGCTCGCAGAGGCCGCAGAAAATGACCCGGTAAGATGCGGCTTTCCGCGCTGCCCCAGGCATCACACGCTGCTGACCGTATTTGGCTGTCAGATTTGCAACCATGAATCATTCGGATAATCGGGGGATTGAATGGAATGGCCGCGAAATTTGAAGTTTACATTGTAAGCGGGAACTATCTCAGCATTCAATTATGTCAAGCGATATTCCCTCATGTGGGTGAAATACAGTTTTCTGGAACATGCACCGTCTGGGATAGCTGGCAGCCAACCAAAGAAATCATGTTTATCTACAAGATGACAAGGAAATGGAAGCCTGCCTGAGCAGCGGCAAAATCCTTCACTTTTATGGCGCAGCAGGCCCCCACATGATCGGAGCAAGGCAGTATTTTGAATATGGTGTGTTTTGCACAGAGCTATGGATCGACACATCACGTTTGCCTGACTTGGATACGAATATGCCAAATGATTTTTGTAATTCTTTTTGCCAGTCCGTCAGAAGGAATATGCTGGGGCTGGATCAAACAGTGGAGATGAAATTCTTTGCTATGGGCACAGAAATGAGCATTGACTTTTCTGAACAGCTGGAAGAGTGTATCAATGAAAGCCATGGTGTCATGTGCTATTGGAGCGAGAAAACCGGCAACCATTAAAAGCGGAGAAATCGTGGCTCCGAGCCATGAAGCACAGGCTTTAAGGAGGGATAGGTGGTGACAAAGAAAAGAAAATATTGCCTAATTGTAGGTGGAACCGTTATCCTGGCTATCGTCTTGCTTTTCTGCTTTATTCCTTATTATATCCGTTCACATTTTTTACTGTCAGAAAATGAGGTGTTGGCAGGACTTGAGGCACGCTATGGCATGGAATTCGAGGTACAGGATGTGCAGCCGGATAAAAAATGTAGAGACACTTCTGTAAAAGGCACAACAGATTATCAATGATGGTTATGATTATTACGCTATGCATGGGAAAAATCTGCCCTTGATTTCTGCTCTAAATCAGTTTAGAGCTTAACCATAGCCTCCACCTCTGGAAACTTTGTCCAGCCAGAAACGGACAACCAAACACTACTCACCAAGGTGCGGCCAGCAGACCGCGCCTTTCCTATGCCTGAAAACCCCCCGCGAATTTCCCCTCGCAGAACCGACCGTGGCGCTGGGGCGCAGTACGCAGACCTGTAAGCGGGCCTTGCGGGAGCTGGGACGATGGACTCTGATCCTGCGGGTGCGCTGGGAAATCAGAGCGCTGAACAGGATTTATGTCCTCATTCCAAGAAGATTAAACCGTTGAAAAACAGAAGAATAAGCCGCCCAAAACAGTTTTACAAAAGATTTCAGGTTTGCTATAATAAACGCAGGAAATTGAGAGTTTTGACTAATATTCAATGTGCGGGAGGGTTTCATAATGTGGATAGTTATTTTAGTGGCAGTCATCGCAGTACTACTCATTCTTTACATTAAGTTCTATAACCGTTTGCAGCGGCTTTCCGTCAAGGTGCAGGAAGGCAGCGCGGGCATTGATGTTGCTTTGGAGAAACGCTACGATATGCTGTCGGAAGAAATTGAGGCAGTAAAAAAGTATCTGGCGCATGAGTATCAGATCTACACAGAAGTCACATCTACCCGCGCAGGGAAAGAACTGAACGAAAGCATATTTCAGGAAAAGAAACAACTGTCTGAGGAAGCGGTCAAAGCAATCAGCGAGACGATTGCCGAACAGCAAAAGCAGATGGAAACAATCCGGCAGCAGTTGGATCAGCAGCGAGGGCAGGATAACTCTCTTGGAGCGGAAACACCAGGTATGGGAGGCGACGGGCTGCTCGGACATCAGGTAAGCCTGGATCGGAAACTTGGCTTGCTTACTTCCGCCCAGCTGGGACTCACCGGGGTCAACTCTGCCATCAATGCACTGGCTGAGCAATACCCAACTCTTTATTCCTATGCGTCCATGCAGCATTTTCAGCAGGATATTTTTTGACGCAGAAGAACACTTACAAGCGGCGAGACGGTTGTACAACTCTAATGTATCTTTGTATAACCAGAGAATTAACACATTTCCTTATCTGCTTTTAGCAAAACTTCATGGTATGAAAGAAGCGAAGTTTTATACTGTGGAA